>JASEHY010000122.1 GCA_030018555.1 Planctomycetota bacterium | reverse complement strand
GTCCGAAGGGGGGGGGAGGGGGGAGGGGGGGGAGGTTCTTTATGTGATTTTAGTTGATAATCAAAAGGTATAGTAAGGTTGAATCTCTGGTATTGACGTCGTTCAATGATGTATAATTTTCTCTCTTTGAAGAGGTCTAATAGTTCGCCATCAAATAGAGAGTTTCGTCCTTGCTCTAATATAGCCATCGCCTCGTTGTGAGACATAGGTTTTTTATAAGGGCGGTCCTGAGCGACCAGAGCGTCATAAATATCCGCTATCGCCAGAATCTTGGCAGATTTGGTCATCTGCTCACCGCTTAAAGACAGCGGGTATCCTGAGCCATCCAATTTCTCGTGATGGGTGGAGGCAATATGGGGAATCTCCCTGAGTTCTCTGGCGAAGAACATATTGTCCAGTATTTCTTTGGTTTTGATAGCGTGTTTTTTCATCTCTTCAAATTCTTCCGGGCTGAGTTTGTCAGGTTTTAAGAGAATCCTATCAGGGACACCGATTTTACCGACATCATGTAAGGCAGCCGCATAATCAAGCATCTTGAGTTCGGTCTCACTGAAACCGAGTGCCTTACCCATATTAATAGCATACCGTGCTACTCGCTCGGAATGACCGGCAGTAATAGGGTCACGGGCATCTATGGCTGAACTCATCGTCTTCAGAAAACTTGATAGGGTTAACTCCTGCTCCTGGTAGAGTTGGGTGTTTTCTATCGCTACCGCTATTAGGGAAGCCAGCGCCATTATCAAGGACTCATCCTCTGTGGTAAATGCACTCTGTCTTTTATTCAAGACCTGCAGAACACCTACGGTTTCGTTCTTATGGTTAAGCATCGGGGCGCAGAGAATACTGCGGGTCCGAAAACCGGTCTGTCTATCAATCTCCGGATTGAACCGACTATCCTTATAAGCATCCGGAATATTTACCACCGTAGAGTTCTTTACGGCATAGCCGGCGATACCCTTATCCGCAGGAAATCTTATTTCTGATGTCTCCTTTAACATTGCCATTCTGCTATAAAGTTCATTGGTATCATAGTTCATTAAAAATATAGAACTTCTTTCCGCTTCCAGAATAAATGTGGTTTTGTCAACTATTAATTTGAGCAGTCGGTTAATATCTTTTTCTCTCATTAAGGCAGTGCTTATCTGTAGAAGTGTAGAGAGTTTGTCAGCCCTGATTAGAGAGGATAATGATTTATCAGAGATGCTACTTTCCATAAACTATTCTATATACAATATGACTTATTAAATCAAGGAAAATCGTAACCACAGTAATAGTAACCACAGATTATCATCCCGATGGCTATCGGGATGGCACAGATTTCACTGATTAACAACCCCCTCGTCCCCCGTACGGGGGGATTTTTCAGACGGCTAAATAATTACTTATATTTATATAAATTTATGCCGATTATTATATTTTAGAGAAAAAATAGAGAATATCTTGACAGTATAGAAAAATATATTATATTATATTATTCTCAATCTGAAAAAGGAGAAACTATATGCCAGAAGGTGATATCCTGGTTAGCGAATGTATTTCCTGTTCTGCAAAATATAATGTAGCGAAATTAAAGCCCGGCACCAAGTTTCGCTGTCGCAGGTGCAATGCGGTTAATGTGGTGATTACACCGGAACAAAGGACCGTATTTCTTGACTCCTCATTTGACCTGTCTGAAAATGGTAAAGGAGGGGCGGGAGAAAAGACTGCATCTGCAGATACCACTCCCAAACCACCCACAGCGCCGACGCAGACGCCGACTCCTAAACCCCCTCTGCCTCAAACTCCTGCGGTAAGACCACCGTCTCCTGCCCCACGACCAGCAGCCCCTACTTCAAGACCACTGGCTCCTGCTCCACGACCAGCAGTCCCCGCTTCAAGACCACCAGTTACTACAACACCAACAAGAGGTATACCCCCAAAGATTGCTCCTCTCAAAAAGGGATTACCAACTACTGGTAGATTAGCAAGACAACCGGCTGGAGTATCAGCAGAAGAAGATGAAATGGCAGGGATACAGGTAAAGAAGAGCAAAGCATGGCTTATTATAGTTATTATAATTGGTCTTGCCATTCTTGGAGGTGGCTACTATTTCTTCGTGGCGAGTAAAGGTCCATCCGTTGAAGAAGAGGAAGCCATTAAACGGGCGGAAAAAGAATCGGCTGAAAAGAAAAAGGAGAAAGAGAAACTTGCACCCCCACCAGCAGTATCTGAGGAAGAGGTAATAACCCCTGAAGAAATAGCACCAGTAGAAGAAACTCCTAAAGAAGTCAAAAAACTACCAAAGCCGAAGATAGATGCCGATATTGACCCTGAGGTTGAGAAGGAGATAATGCCTATCCTGCAAGAAATGGAGAAACAAAAGGAAGCAGAGCAACAGCCGGGTATTGAAAAGATAAAGGGCTTCGGCAAAAAGGCAATCCCCGTCCTGATAAAGGCAATTAGTGATGATAATGACCAGGTTGGCAGGTATGCCTATGAGATACTTCTTAAAATAACAGGACGTAATAAAGATGACACCACGGTCGTAACCCCAATGATTGGTAAAGAGGGTCGTAAAGACGCCCGTAAGGAATGGGAAAAGTGGTGGTTTGAGAACAAAGATACTATCCCGGATTCAGAGCCGATAACAGAATGAAATCCCCCTCAATGGGCTAACGAGGTTACATCACCATTCCGCCATCCACGACAATAACCTGTCCTGTAATATAACTTGATTTATCAGAGGCAAGGAAAAGAACTACATCAGCAATATCTCTTACTGTGCCCAATCTCTGAAGCGGAATCCGTTCCAGCATTTTCTTCTTAACCTCTTCGTTAATAACCTCGGTCATAGCGGTCTGGATAAATCCGGGAGCAATAGCGTTGACATTAATATTGCGAGTGGCGAATTCTTTGGCAGATGATTTGGTAAGAGCGATGACCCCTGCTTTTGAGGCGGAATAGTTCGCCTGCCCGATATTACCTCCGATACCGATGACTGAGGCAATATTGATAATCTTGCCGGAACGTTGCTTGAGCATATATCTAGAAACCGCCTTAGTGAAGTTGAAAGTGCCTTTGAGATTAATAGCGATAACCTTATCCCATTCTTCATCTTTCATTCGCATAATCAGATTATCGCGGGTAATACCGGCGTTATTGACCAGAATATCAATAGCACCCAGCATCTTATAGGTCTCGTCCACTACTTTCTCTACCTCGGTTGAATTACTCACATCCGCCTTGAGGGCTAATGCTTTAACATCCTTGCTTTTTATATCGGAAGCGGTTTGGTTAAGGGTATTCTCATCCACATCAACCAAAGCGATATGGCATCCCTCATCAGCAAGAGCAAGGGCAATTTCTCTGCCAATCCCTCGCCCTGCACCGGTTATTAAAGCAACCTTGTCTTTTAATCCATAATTCATATTTAACCCTTTCTATCCAATGGGACACGGATTAACACAGATAAACACGGATTTATTTCTTTATATTATCAAACACCTTACGTTTAATCTCTGCCTTAGGACCAAAATTTAATAGTAATCCCACTTCTATATCAGTGGCTTTTAGGTAATTCAATAATTGGGCTTCGTATTCTTCCAGTAAAGTTTTCGCCGATTTAATTTCAACAATCACCTTATCCTCAACTAATATATCCGCAAAATATTCGCCTACTAATTTACCGGTATATAATACTCTTATAGGCAATTGCGCTATCGCTTTTAGACCTAAGTTTTTCAGTTCTATTAACAGTGCGTTTCCATATACCTTTTCCAAAAAACCGTAACCGAGAGTATTATATACCTGATAAAACGCTTTAATGATTTTCTCAGTTAACTCTTTATATTTAAAATCCTTATAATCTGTGTTCATCTGTGTCCTAATTTTAAGCGCCTATACCTCATAATTAACCGTTGTTACTTTATCACTAATTCTTTTAATCAGCCCTGTCAAGACTTTACCCGGTCCGATTTCGTAAAAGGTAGTATAACCATCCTGTATCAGTTTCTGCATACTGTCTGACCAGAGGACGGGATTAGAGACCTGTCTGCTGAGGTTAGAACGAATCTCTTCGGGCGTTCGGGCATAATCAGCCGTAACATTAGAGATAACATCTTTAGATGGCGTTTTAATATTGACCTTGAGAAGTTCAGAGGCAAGTCTGGTCCCAGCGGTTTTCATCAGAGGCGAATGGAAGGCACCCGCAACCTTTAAGGGAATAACCTTTTTAGCACCGGCTTGTTTTAATAACTCGCCTGCCTTATTGACTGCCTCTACATCACCAGAAATAACTATCTGTTCAGGGCTATTGATATTGGCGATACCAACAATCCCGCTGACCGAAGCACAGATATCCTTTATTTTCTCACGGTCTAAGCCGATGACCGAAGCCATAGTGCTTCTGGTTCGGCTACAGTCTTCCTGCATAAAAGTGCCACGACGTTCTACAATCTTAAGTGCCTCTTCAAATGAGATGGCATCAGCGGATACCAGTGCAGTATATTCGCCCAGACTCAACCCGGCAGAAGCAGACCAATCAGGCAGTTGACCTTTTGCGGACATTACATAAAATGCTACAATACTGGTAACAAGTATAGCCGGTTGGCAGATATTAGTTTTATTCAGTTCCTCTTCAGGACCTTCAAAGATTATCTTGGTCAGGTCAAATCCGAGGATACTATTGGCTTTCTGGAATAATTCTCCTGCCTTCGGTTCCTGTTCGTATAGTTTCTTACCCATCCCGACGAACTGTGCACCCTGACCCGGAAATAATAAAGCGATTTTCATAAAGGAAAACCTTATCAATCCTTTTATTAGCAGTCAAGTTTTTTATAAGGAAAGTATCATCCTGAGGCTGATCCGCCTCTGGCGGATACCATCAAGCCCAACGACAAAATCACCACCAATCCTTATTACTGAACTCTTGCCCTTATGGTTACACCATCCTGTCCTTCACAGGATCCCGTCAGAGGGATAAGGACAGGATCCCGTAG
>JASEHY010000121.1 GCA_030018555.1 Planctomycetota bacterium | reverse complement strand
TTCAGGACGTTCTCAATTCAGAGATAATGGCATATCCCGTGAATCGGCTTGATGTCAGCCCTACCAGTGATGGTGCCTCGGCGATTATATTAGCATCAGAAGAGGTGGCGCGGAGAGTTACAGAAAAACCTATCTGGATAGATGGTGTGGGCTGGGCGTTAGACACCGCTTACTGGACTACCCGAGACCTTTGTTATCCGGATTATGTGGAAGTAGCGGCGCGGCAGGCATACAAGATGGCAGGTATAACCGACCCGGCAAAGGAGATACATATTGCTGAGCCCTACGACCCTTTTACCTATAAAGAACTCCATCATATGGAGGGGTTGATGTTATGTAAACGAGGGGAATCAGTAAAGATGTTAGTGGAAGGCAAGACCCAGCGGAATGGTTCTTTACCGGTCTGTCCTTCAGGTGGACTTTTAGGCGTGGGCAACCCCATTGCCGCAGCCGGCTTAATGAAGGTTATTGAAATATTCCTGCAATTGAGAGGTGAAGCAGGCAAACGACAGGTTCCGGGCAACCCCCGATGCGGAGTTGCCCAAGCCTGGGGCGATTTGATGCAGGTCGGCACCGTTGTCGTTATGCGAAATTAGGAAAGAGAACCCCGACTTTCGTCGGGATCTAAGAGCCAGTCCCTTACGGGATCCCGGCAGAGGGATAAGTCGTCCCTCTGGGACTCCAACTGGCTCTAAGAGGAGATGTGTTATATGGAATTACTGACCAAAGAACTTGTCGCCAGAACAGCCACAGGAATCAAACTCAAGGATATTACTGAAGGTAAAGTGTTATCCGTTAAATGGGAGCCGAACCTGAAATACGCATGGGATAATGGTCCGGCAATCGGTCGTTATCTATCTGAATTAAAGCAGGGAAAGATTATCGCCAGAAAGTGCCACAAGTGTCACAGAATTATGCTCCCGCCACGAATGTTCTGCGAACTCTGCTGGAGACCGACTGATGAATGGGTCTATGTAAAAGATACCGGTATTGTCAATACCTGGGTGGTCAGTTATGTTGATTGGAAAGCAACACGGCTTGATATTAAAGGCGGTGTGCGACCATATACGCCGGCGATTATTGAAATAGACGGGGCATCAAAAGGAATGGGCATCTTACACCATCTTAATGAAGTTGACCCGTGGAAAATACACAGGGATATGAAAGTCAAGGCGGTCTGGGAAATGCCGGGAAAACGCATCGGCGCCATTACGGATATCAAATACTTTAAACCTATCTAAAATTACCCTCTCCCTTCTCGCCTCGTCTCCGCCCTCGCCTCGCTCAAGCGAGAGCGGAGCGGGGAGGCGGAGCGGGGATGGGAGAGGGGAGGGTGAGGGTGAAATATGGATGGGGAATCCCCCTCACCTTAATCCTCTCCCACGATGGGAGAGGAAACCAGAAGGAGGGAATATTTATGGCTTTGATTGAACGCTATCAAAAGACAAATGAAGTCGGGTTCTGGGAAGGCAAAATACCAATGAACTATGTCTATACCTGCGGTAGAGCAGGCGAGAAGTTCTTCAGAGAGATTATCAATGGCAAAATCTTCGGCACTAAATGTGCTCAGTGTAATATTACCTATGTCCCACCAAGAATTTATTGTGAGAAATGCTTTGAGCGTCTGGAAGATAAATATATTGATGTCGGCACCAAAGGCAAGGTTCATACTTTTACACAATGCTATGAGACCTTTGATGGGAATAAAAAAGAAACGTCGTCAATAGTTGCTATGGTCAAGATTGATGGAACAGAAGGTGGATTCGTCCACTGGATAGGCGAAGTAGATTTCAAGGATGTTCATATCGGGATGCCAGTTCAAGCGGTTTTTAAGCCAGCAAAAAGCAGGGAAGGTAACATTCTGGATATAAAATATTTTGTGCCTTCGGGGTCAGAATGACAGACGGTGGAACCTTTTTAGCCCGAATAATTCATCCCGATAAATCGGGGTGAATTATGTCCGTTATCCAGCACCCATTCCGAAGGGATAGGTGCTGGATTACGGCGGGTTATCCCTCGCCTCGTCTCCGCCCTCGCCTCGCTCAAGCGAGAGCGGAGCGGGGAGGCGGAGCGGGCGATTACCTTAAATTCAATCCCGAAGACATTCGGGACCCATCGGGCAAAGTATTTATGAATAATCGGGGTTGGACATTTCAACCACCAGAAACAAGGTTGACAAAGCACTACTCTTGACCTTATGATAGCAAATTAGTTGTTAGACGAACACTACACTCCCACACCAATTTCTGTTGACCTCACAATAGATATTTGATACAAGCAATCTCATAGAAGGATGTATTTATGAAACACTTTAACAGACGAGAAATTCTGAAGGGACTTACCCTATTGGGAATAGGCGCATTGAGTAGCAACATCTTAAAACTGGGCGCTGATGATAATCCCGAATCCCGAAGGCTTTCGGGACGGGATGCAAAAGATAAAACCACATCTAAAACTATTCTATCCGTAGTTGAGTCTGATAAGATTCCAGAAGGGGTGAAAGAGTCATTAAATATTGCCCTCTCCGCCATCGGGGGGCTTTCTAACCTTGTCAAAAAAGGGTCTGTGGTGGTGATAAAGCCCAATATGGCATGGGAACGACCACCTGAATTAGCGGCGAATACCAATCCTGAGGTCGTTTCTACTGTTATCAAGGAGTGTTTCTCTGCCGGTGCAAAGAAGGTAAAGATAGTGGAAAGAACCTGTAACGACCCAAAGAGATGTTACGCGATGAGCGGGATTGAAAAAGTGGTCAAGGAGACCGGCGCTGAAATGGTTTTGTTAAGTAATAACCCCAAGGAATATCGTGAGATAATATTTCCTGATGCAAAGGAATTAAAATCCTGGCTCATTGCTAAGGATGTCCTGGAGTGCGATGTTTTGATAAATATACCTATTGCCAAACATCACGGTCTTACTAAACTGACGCTGGGCATAAAAAATCTGATGGGAGTAATGGGCGGGAAACGAGGTGGAATTC
Organism: Planctomycetota bacterium; assembly: GCA_030018555.1. Classification (GTDB taxonomy): domain Bacteria; phylum Planctomycetota; class MHYJ01; order JACQXL01; family JACQXL01; genus Yes70-35. The sequence continues at coordinate 2,019 of JASEHY010000121.1, read as the reverse complement.
ACCATCTGATTTCTCAGAAAATGGCAGATGTGCTCACTCTTGTCAAACCGCATTTAACCATCATTGACGCCTATCGGGTGCTCGTCAGGAATGGTCCGACAGGTGGTAATCCACAAGATGTAGTTTATCTCAAGAAATTTATTGCCTCTCTTGACCCTGTTGCCACTGATAGTTATGCGTCAACCATTGAACCATTCAAACTGAAACCACACGACATAGGTTATATCAAGGCATCTTATGAGATGGGATTAGGAGAGATGGATATTGCTAAACTCAATGTAGTAGAGAAAAAACTATGATTTATTTAAGACGCATCAGTCAGATAATCTTTCTTGTCCTTTTTATTTGTCTCCTATTATCTTCATCTGCATTTTTAGGTATAATTCCGGTCAATCTTTTCTTTATCTCAAACCCCTTTTTGGCATTAAGCACTATTTTAGCCGGTAGGACATTACCGCTTGTATTTATAAGTGCGGGAGTGCTGATTCTTATCAGCATGTTTTTAGGCAGTGTCTTTTGCGGATGGGTATGCCCCTTAGGCACCACAATGGACATCTTCCGACGGCTTAGAGCCAAGAACCAAGAGCCAAAAGTCAAAAGCCAAAAGCCACGGCTGGCACACATAAAATATTTTATTCTTGCCTCAATTATTATCATATCGCTCTTCGGTGTCAATATTGCCGGCTGGTTTGACCCGATTACTATTGCTTTCAAGGGGTTTGCGTTAGGTTTATATCCCGCGACAGATTATCTCCTGAAAGCCGTAGGGATTGTAGAGCATAACCCCCTTGTTTTCTATAATTCCTTACTCTTTTTTATAATCCTCGTTCTGATACTTCTGGTTACTCTTTATCAATCTCGTTTCTGGTGTCGCAATCTCTGTCCGCTTGGGGCGCTCTTGGCAATTGTTTCTAAATGGCGGATTCTTAATATTAACCTCAATAAACAACTCTGTAGTGAATGTAATCTCTGCTTATCTGTCTGCAAGACGGGCGTCTTCAATTCCGTAGACCCCGAAAGCGTTCGGGGGGATGCCGATGTATCGGCAAAAGACCTTCTTGCAGTGAGCCCTTACAGGATAAACTTCGCGAACCTGTCTATTAACGACAAGGAATGCATCCAGTGTTTCTCCTGTGTGAAGGAATGTCCCCAAGACGGGATTTCTATAGGGTTTTTCAAGGGCAGAAGAATAAGCCCCTCGTTTATTCCAGAGCGTCGGTCTCTAATTATCGCCTCAGGGGTTGCTATACTCTCTGCACCTCTTCTGCGCAAGACGCTGTCTCTAAAGAAGAACCTCCATATTCCCTTACTCAGACCGCCGGGCTCAGCAAGGTCAGAGATTGACTTTTTGGCGAAATGTTTGCGATGTGGAGAATGTATCAAGGTCTGTCCTACTAACGGATTGCAACCTTTGCTTTCTGATGCAGGGCTTTATGCCCTCTTCTCGCCTACTCTTGTGCCACGAATCGGTCATTGTAGTTATTATTGCAATACCTGTGGTCAAGTCTGCCCGAGCGGTGCCATCAAACCCCTTGAACTCGGCGACAAACAGGAGTATAAAATTGGACTTGCATATTTTGATACCACCCGCTGTATTCCTTATGCCCATAAGAAAAACTGCCTTTGCTGTGAAGAGTATTGTCCTCTGCCTCAAAAGGCGATAGAGCATTATGAAAAAGACGGGATTAACTATCCCTACATCATTGAGGAACTTTGTATCGGTTGCGGATTATGCGAGAATATCTGTCCGGTGAGCGGTCTTGCCGCTATCCGCGTCTATCCTTGCACAACATTAGAAGCCGCAGGTTAGAAGTTAAAATACAAGAAAACTGCAACCACAGCCTGCCCGTTTGGGAAGCCCAAAGTGGGGACGGCCAGGGATTACACAGATTTCACTGATTAACAACCACCTTTAATCCCCCTTAACAAAGGGGAACTGAGGAGGTTGTCTCTGTGTTCTCTGTGGCAATAAAACTTTATTTTCCAATGCAGAAACGGGAAAAGATATTATTAAGAATA
>JASEHY010000120.1 GCA_030018555.1 Planctomycetota bacterium | reverse complement strand
CCGACGCTCAAACGGTCGCCCGTAGGGGCGCCTTCGGCGGATAACTTCCTTTGGTCTAACTGGCTCTAAAAAGAAAGGAGGATGTATGAGGAAAAGGTTGCTGAGGAGCGGGGTGCTGGCGATTCCGATATTAATCGGAGCCAGTTTGGCTACCGGCTGCGCATCTAAGGGGTTTGTTCAGGAGGAAATAAAGAAGACAAGAACAGAGATTGTTACCGAACAGACCAAGTTATTAAAGGATGCTGTGAACAAGTTGGAGGCAGAAATCACTAAACAGATAACCGAGATTAAGAAGGATTATACTCTAAAAACAGAGTTGAAGGCGGAAATTTATACTGAAAAGCAGAACATCTTGAAGCAGTTGGAGGAAAGATTAACGGCGATTAATAACGAAATTGAGAAGGTAAAACAGACGAAGGATGCAGCGGCAGAGAAACTTACACAGCAATTACAATCTTCGGTGCTGGTGCTTCTTAAACAGTTAAGGGAACAAAAGGATGGCGTGGATAGAGCAATAGAGGAATTAGAGAAATTAGTCAGCCCCGAGACGCCGAAATAATAATTGAGATGAGTAACCACAAGGTCGCAGCAGTGGTTCTTGCTGCAGGTAAGGGAACAAGAATGTTCTCTCCTTACCCAAAGGTGTTACAGGAGATATGCGGTAAGCCACTTTTATATTATACCTTTAAGACCCTTAAAGAGATAGAGTTAGAAAAGGTCTATGTGGTCATCGGATACGAGGCGGAGAAGGTAAAAGACGCTTTCAAGGATGAACAGGTGTCTTGGGTAAGGCAGAATGAGTTAAAAGGAACCGCTGATGCACTGGAAACAACCGCTCAATTCCTGAAAGACCATAAGGGGAGCATTCTGGTGCTGAGCGGTGATACACCGTTAATAAACCCAACTTTGCTAAAAGGACTCATTCAAGTTCATCAGAACTCTCTTAAAACAGCCGCTACCGTTCTTACCTGCAGTTTAGATGTGGCGGGTTCTTACGGACGCATTATCAGAGATAAAAAAGGGGGATTGAAAGGTATTGTAGAGGCAGAAGAATGTAGCGAGAAACAGAAAAAGATAAAGGAAATAAATTCGGGCACTTATGTCTTTGATAACAAGGTCTTTGATGCGCTCAAGAAGGTGAAACCTAATCCATCAAACGGAGAGTATTATCTGCCAAAAGTAATTGATGTCTTTGCCAGAGAAGGTAAGAAGGTAAAGACATTAGTAGCAGAAAACCCCGCTGAATGCCTGGGAGTGAACACAACAGATGAGTTAAATACCGCCGCAAAGATAATGCGACAGAGGATAATTGATGGTTTTCAACAGAAAGGCGTAATAATTACTGACCCTGAAAATACTTATATAGAGGAGGAAGTGTTAATAGGTAAAGAGACAATAATTTATCCCTTTACCGTTATCCATTCCGGAGTGCTTATAGGTGAAAGATGTCAGGTTGGACCTTTCAGTCATTTGAGAAAGGGAACGGTTCTTGAAGATGGTGCCGGGGTCGGTAATTTTACCGAGACCAAAAAGACCCGGCTCGGTCGTAATTCTAAGGCAAAGCATTTGAGTTATTTAGGAGATGCAATTATCGGTGCGGATGTTAATATTGGTGCCGGAACAATTACTGCTAATTATGATGGGGTGCGTAAGGAACAGACGGTAATAGAAGACGGCGCCTCAACTGGAAGCGGAACGGTTCTGGTGGCACCGGTGAGAATGGGCAGACGTTCAAAGACCGGCGCCGGTGCGGTGGTAACAAAAGGATATAATGTGCCGGAAGATGCTACGGTCGTCGGAATACCAGCAAAACCTGTGTCTAATAGGAGAATTTAATAATGATAGGTTTGAGAAATCGTTTGCAGGTGTTCAGCGGTAACGCAAGTCGTGATTTAGGCAGAAAAGTATGCGCCAAACTCGGTGTCAAAGTAGGTGATATCAGTGTCAGTAGATTCCCAGATGGCGAGATAGATGTTAAGATTAATGACGATGTAAGAGGTGCTGATGTCTTTGTGATTCAATCAACCTTTACTCCGACCAATGAGAATCTAATGGAATTGCTTATTATTATAGATTGTTTAAGGCGGGCGTCGGCAGAAAGAATTACAGCAGTGCTTCCGTATTTTGGCTATGCCCGTCAGGACCGCAAAGCCGAGGGGCGAGTTCCTATTACCGCAAAATTAGTAGCGAACCTGATTAAAACCGCGGGTGTGGATAGAGTTCTTACCATAGACCTGCACGCCGCGCAGATACAGGGGTTTTTTGATATCCCGCTTGACCATCTTTATGCGGCACCAGTAATGATAGATTATCTCAAGAGACTTAATATACCTAATCTGGTCGTGGTATCACCAGATGTAGGTGGAATAAAGATGGCAAGGTCTTATGCAAAGAAACTTAATGTGGACCTGGCTGTTGTTGACAAAAGACGTATCGGCTCAAAACAGACAGAGGTGATGCATATCATCGGAAATGTTAATGGTAAGAATGTGCTTCTGGTTGACGATATGATATCAACCGCAACAACATTAAGCGAAGCGGCGCAGGTCCTAAGAGAAAAAGGCGCAAAGAATATTTATGTCTGTGCTACTCACGCCATTCTTTGCGCTAATGCAGTGGAAAAAATAACACGAGCCAGATTCAAGGAAGTGATTCTGACAGATACAATACCACTTCATAACTCTAAAGCAAAACAGTTTATAAAAATATTGTCCATTGCGGATTTGCTGGGTGAAACTATCAGAAGAATACATAATAGTGAATCAGTGAGTTCACTTTTTATATAACCTGAAAACATTGAGGATGAAAAAGTAAATTTATGGAGATATCTGTAGTAAAAGTAGAAAGACGAGATAAAAAAGGTTCTAAAGAATGCCGACGTTTAAGACGGAATAACCTTGTGCCTGCTGTTTTGTACGGAGGTAAAGGAAAGAATGAAATGCTTCTGCTTGATAAGAAAGAGGCAGGGAAACTAATAGGATACGGAACAAGACTTATTGAACTGACCTTACCAGATGGAACCGAAAAAGTAATTGTTAAAGAACTAAAATATAATGCCTTCCAAGAATCCATCTCTCATATTGATTTTACCAGAGTAGCAATGGACGAACTAATTACTATTCAGGTGGAAATAATTCTAAAAGGCATCCCTAAAGGCGCCAAAGAAGGTGGGGTATTAGAACATACTCTCAAGCATATAAATATCAAATGCCTACCAACCGCTATCCCTGATAAGATTGAGGTTGATGTGAGTGGATTAGAAATGAATGCTTTATTAAGAGTAAAAGATTTAGTTTTACCTCCTGGTATTACCACTAATGTCAATCCTAATGTTACTGTGGTGGGGATTCATATGCCTAAGGTAGAAGAAGTTGCTCCAGCACCTGCAGAAGCCGTTTTAGCAGAGCCAGAGGTTATTACCCAGAAGAAACCTGCTGAAGAAACAGAAGGTGCAAAAGATGAAAAAGAGAAAAAGGATTCATCTAAGGAGCATAAGCCCCGCACATAAATTATGTGCGGGGTAGTGGAGCAAACCTGGTGAAAATAATTGTAGGACTCGGTAATCCGGGCAAACGATATGAAAAAACCCGACACAATATCGGATTTATGGTGCTTGACAGATTGGCAAAAAGCGAGCAGTATAAAATAAGGAAATATTTTCAACTGGAAAAAGAGTGTAATTCTTTGATAAGTAAAGGAAGTATTTTTAGCGAAGATGTCCTACTTGTCAAACCCTGTACCTATATGAACAACTCCGGTGAGGCGGTATCAGCAGTAATGAGGCATTTGTCAGGGCAGACAGATAGTCTTCTGGTGATTTCAGATGATTATAATTTACCGATGGGGAGTACGAGGTTCAGACGCCAGGGCTCAAGTGGAGGTCATAAGGGATTGCAATCAATAATTGATAAACTGGGAATTTCAAGATTCCATCGGCTTCGTATCGGTATAGGATTCCACCAAACTATTGAGCCATCGGAATTTGTTCTTGAGAAATTCAGTCGGGCTGAAGAGAGAGAAGTGGAACAAGTTATTGAAAAAGCCGTAGAATCAGTTATTTTCTATATGGAGAACGGTATAGAAAAGAGTATGAGTAACTATAATAGACACACAGAAGGAGAAATCTATGTTTAAGTCCTATGAAGCAATGTTTTTGGTTGACCCCGCTCAGGCAGGAAAAGATAATAACAAACTGCCTGAAAGTATAAGCATTATCTTAAATAAGTATAAAGTGAAAATTATTCAAGTAAATAAATGGGCTGATAGGAATCTTGCTTATAAGATAAAAGGCCACCGCAGAGGTTCTTATTATTTGGCTTATTTAGAGACAGATCCCACCAGTATATCACAAATCAGAAAAGAATGCGACCTCTCCATTTCTATTCTAAGGACATTGATTTTATTAACTAACGCAGTTAAAAAGAAGAAGGGTTTAAAGGAAGAACCTTTATTAACAAGTTCTGGTAGAAGTGATAATGTATAAAACACTAATATAACATTTCAAATGAGGATAAATGAGGATAAAATAATATGGGAAGTATGAATAGAGTATTTTTAATGGGTAATCTCACTCGTGACCCGGAATTAAGTTACACCCCACAGGGGATTGCGGTCTGTAAATTCGGACTTGCGGTCAATAATGTCTATGTAACTTCCACCGGCGAAAAGAAAGAGGATGTTTTGTTTGTTGATATCGTCGTATGGAGGAAACAGGCAGAAAGTTGTGCGACCTTCCTGAAAAAGGGACGTCCTGTTCTGGTGGAAGGCAATCTCAAATTAGACAGGTGGGAAAAAGATGGACAAAAACACTCTAAAATTAAAGTGGTCGCAAACCGCGTCCAGTTTATCGGAGATAGAGCCAAATCTGAATTGACTGCGGTTGATAAATCGGCAAAGGAAGAAGATATCCCTGTTACACCACCGGAAGAAATTCCTGATGATAATACTGAAGAGAATATCTCATTTTAGAGTAGTGGTTCATAACTTTTGAACTTGTGGTTTCTCTTCTGATATTTCCCCGCCCT
>JASEHY010000011.1 GCA_030018555.1 Planctomycetota bacterium | reverse complement strand
TGTTGCTGGAATCTGTAGGTATTATCAAACCCGAGGATGATAAGATACTGATGAGAAATATCTTCGGGGAAGAGAAGTCCATTAACGCCCGGATTAAGGAAATCAACCTGATGGCTCATAAAATAGTTTTAGACCTACCTACACCTGAAAAATGAGATTGTTCATTGTTGTTTCTCTTGAGGAATCAGTAAGAAAAACACTTGGCACTATCCAGAAAACTATAAAGGGGTATTTTCCCGGGATTAAATTAGTAGAGAACCATAATATCCATCTGACCGTCAGGTTTCTGGGAGAAGTAACAGAGGAGCGATTGCCTGAGATATTTGAGGTGATGTCTGTAGCGAATAAATATCCTTCTTTTGAGTTATACCTGAAGGGTATCGGTGCTTTTCCATCGGTGAAGAATCCTCGTGTCGTCTGGGTGAGCTGTGAGACAACCTCACCGACCCTGTTCCCTATCTATCAGGAAATAGAATCAGGTCTAAAGGACATCGGGTTCTCGCCTGATGACCATAACTTCTCAGCACATATTACTCTGGGCAGAAATAAGGCATCCTATCTCTCTCAGGATTTCCTTACCTTGGTGCAATCTTATTCCAGTAAAGAAATCGCAAAACAGCAGGTAAAATCAATTACCCTGTTTCAAAGCACTCTTACCCCAAGCGGTCCGATTTATAAGAATATTCGTGACTTTGGGTTGAAAGAATGCTATTGATAGTTATATTGTTAATGTCCTACGAAGTTAATGTTTGATGGCGTCTAAAATCCCCCTTAATCCCCCCGTACGGGGGGAAACCCGCCTGACCGCAGTCGGGCAGGTAGGGGGATTAGAACACCTGACCTAATAAAGACATAGGACATTAGTAATATGATTACCAATAATAGACCTGCCTGCTGCAGGCAGGTTCGTCCCGCATCCCGAATGCTTTCGGGGTGCTGGACCAAATACGAGGAGGTCAAATATGACAGAGACAAGTCCCAAAAAGCAGGAAGACAAAGGGGAAGGCAAGAAAATGGAAGCGCTTCAGCAGGCGATAGCACAGATAGAAAAGCAATTCGGCAAGGGCGCGATAATGCGTCTCGGCGGCGCTGGTATCAGGACTGATATACCCTGCATTTCTACCGGTGCTTTGTCGCTGGATATTGCCGTAGGTGGTCGTGGTGTGCCACGGGGCAGAATCATAGAGGTCTTTGGACCTGAGGCATCCGGCAAAACAACTATCTGTCTGCATATTGTTGCTAATGCCCAAAAAGCCGGCGGGACGGCAGCGTTTATAGATGTGGAACATTCCCTTGACCCGACTTATGCGCAGAACATTGGCGTAAATATGGATAATCTGCTTATTTCCCAGCCCGATAGCGGTGAACAGGCGCTGGAAACCACCGAAACATTAGTGCGAAGTAATGCAATGGACATAGTAGTGCTTGATTCGGTGGCTGCACTTGTGCCGAAATCAGAATTAGAAGGTGCGATGGGCGAACTAAACGTGGGGCTTCAGGCACGGTTGATGTCTCAGGCACTCCGAAAACTCGCCGGCGCTATCAGTAAAAGCCAGACCTGCGTCGTCTTTACCAACCAGTTAAGAGAAAAGATTGGTATTTCCTGGGGCAACCCTGAAACAACACCGGGCGGGAGAGCTATGAAGTTCTACGCATCAGTGCGTCTGGATATTAGAAAAACAGGCACTATAAAAAATGCTAATGATGAAGTAATTGGTTCACGTGTCAAGGTCAATGTGGTAAAAAACAAGGTTGCGCCACCTTTTAAGAAGGCAGAATTTGACCTCTTGCATGTCTGCGGTATCTCACGAGAAGGTGATTTGATTGACCTCGGAATACATACAGACATAGTGGAAAAAAGTGGTGCATGGCTTGACTATAAGAAGACTCGGCTGGGACAGGGCAGAGAAAAGGCGAAAGAATTCTTCAAGGAAAATCCGAAAATCCTCGCTGAGCTGGAAACGGATATTAGAAAGCATTATGGCTTGATAGTATAACAAGAAAACTTCGTAACCACAGATTACACAGATGTCACAGATGGTCCAATTTAAGACCCATCCCGCCTCGGCGGGATAATCGGTGTAATCTGCCCGTTCCGGGTTCTGCTTCGCATCCTGAGGATGCTCTGCATCCGAAGGGTCGCTCTGCCCTTCAGGGTTCTCGTCCACCCCGAAAGCATTCGGGGAGGGTCGTGGGAAGAACCCGTCAGGGTTCGTAGAGTGAAATCTGTGGTTGCATTTTTATACTTTCCTATACTGCAAGTTATTTTCTATGAGGGTTGATGAAGTCAGAAGTTTATTTCTGGAGTTTTTCAAGGAAAAGGGTCATCGGATATATCCGAGTGATTCTTTAGTTCCGAATATTCCTGACCCATCACTTCTTTTTACTGGTGCCGGGATGAACCAATTCAAGAATTATTTTCTCGGCTCTGCAACACCACTCTCTTTAAGAGTGGCTTCATCTCAAAAATGCCTGCGCACTGTTGATATAGAAAGGGTTGGACGAACTTTTTCACATCATACCTTTTTTGAGATGCTGGGCAATTTCTCCTTCGGTGATTATTTCAAACGAGAAGCCATCCTCTTTGCCTGGGAGTTTCTTACTAAATGGCTAAAAATCTCTCCTGAAAAACTCATCGTTACTGTCTTTGAGGATGATAAAACTGCTTATAACATCTGGCGTGATGAGATAGAGATGCCTGAGGACAAGTTATTCAGTTTTGGAGAGGATACTAATTACTGGCCTGCTAATGCACCGTCTGACGGACCTAATGGTCCCTGCGGTCCTTGTTCGGAGATATACTATGATTTCGGTAAAGAATACGGCTGTGGCTTGCCCACCTGTTCGGTTGATTGTGATTGCAATCGTTTTGTGGAAGTCTGGAATCTGGTCTTTATGGAATTTGACCGCCAGGACAAAGGGAAATTGGTTCCTCTAAAAAAGAAGAATATTGATACCGGAATGGGACTGGAGCGGATTTCCGCAGTGATGCAAAACGTGGTCTCCAACTTTGATATTGATGTCTTTAAGATAATCATCAAACATATTGTCAATCTCGTCAAAATAGAGTATGTCCCTTCAAGCGAGGAAGGAACGAGAGTAAAAAGGATTGCCGACCATTCTCGTGCCCTGACATTCCTTATTGCTGATGGTGTTTCGCCCTCTAATGAAGGCAGGGGCTATGTTGAACGCAGAATCCTCAGAAGGGCGGTCAGAGACGGTATGAATTTAGGAATGGAAAAGCCATTCTTATATAAAGTCGTGCCAGTTGTTTGTGAAGTAATGGGAAAGGCATATCCTGAATTAAAAGATAAACACATTCATATTGCAAGGGTCATCAAGGCAGAAGAAGAGAAATTTCTGGAAACCGTAGAATCAGGAATGAAAATGTTAGAGGAGACCATTAAGGGGCTGAAAGATAGCGGGACTAAAATATTCCCCGGCGAATCTGCCTTTAAGTTGTATGACACCTATGGATTCCCTGTGGATTTGACCGAATCCATCCTGCACGAGAAAGGATTCAAACTGGATATAAGTGAATATGAAAAGGCATTGTCAGAACAGAAGGCGATGTCAAGGGCTGGCTCTAAAATCGCGTCAGAAATCTTCAACACCAGTGAGATAGACGAGATTAGAAACATCCTCGCTGAAACCAAATACCTCGGCGACGAAACGCTCTCCGCCGAGGTTACTCTGGAAGGAATTATCCTAAAAGGTAAACTAACCCCGAGATACCCCGAAGAAAACTTTCTACCACTTGAAGACGAAATAGTTATTATTACAGACCACTCTCCTTTCTATCCTGAATCAGGCGGTCAGTGCGCCGATACCGGCTACCTTAAAACAGACGATACCATCTTTGAGGTTACCGATACCCAAAAGGCAGAAAAATATATCCTCCATATCGGCAAACTAAAACAGGGTTGTCTCAAAACAGGGATGAAAATCAAAGCAGAGGTTTCTCCTGAAAGAAGAGAGATGATTGCCGCTAATCATACCGCAACACATCTGCTTCACTATGCTTTAAGAAGCATCTTGGGACCAACTGTGGAACAATCCGGTTCTCTGGTGCTTTCTGATAGATTGCGTTTTGATTATTCTATGAGCCAGCCTCCCAGCGAGCACGAGATTCGTGCCATAGAAGAACTGGTCAATCAGCGCATCCGTGAAAATGCTAATGTTAGCGCCAGAACAATGGGGCTGGAACAGGCGAAAAAGATGGGTGCGACGGCTTTATTCTCTGAAAAATATGCCGACACAGTCAGGGTCTTGAGTATCGGAGATTACAGCAAAGAACTCTGCGGTGGCTCACATATAAAACAGACCGGAGAGATTGGCTACTTCAGAATCATCTCTGATGCTTCTATTTCTTCAGGCATCAGAAGGATTGAGGCGCTCACTGGCAGAGAAGCCCTTAAAAAAACCTATGAACTGGAAAGGATTCTTGACCAGAGCGCTTCGTTACTACAAACTACTATCCATCAAGTTCCTCACAAAATAAAACAACTCTCTGAAAGGTTAGAACAGACCCAGATGCAATTAGCAAACTATCACAAGGAGGAGAACAGACAGATTGCGGATGCTCTTTTAGAGCGAGCGATCCATATACCCATCGCACAGGCAGGGCTCAAACTTATAACTGAAATCGTAGAGGGCAAAACAATAGAAGACCTGCGTCTAATTGCTGACCATATCAGGAATAGAGGAGAAACTGTCATTGCCCTTTTAGCCACTGCCCGGGACAACAAGGCAAATATGCTCCTGATGCTCACCCCGAGGTTATGCAGTGACGACTTTAATGCGGTGTCTCTTATCAAAGAGATAGCGCCTATTATAGAAGGCAGTGGCGGGGGCAGAAAAGACCTGGCGCAGGCAGGCGGAAAAAGAGCAGACAAACTCACCGATGCTCTCACCCATTTCGCCAATCTTATTAAATCCCGCATTGGCGGGATAAAAAGGGGATGACGGAGTTCTTCATATTATGTCCACCACTATCCAGATTGATAACACTATTAAAAGAATAGAGTACCCTTTTCAAGAAATAGAGAATGAGATATTTATAGTTGACCCCAAGAATAGAGTCCTACATCAGTTAAATGAGGTTGGCGCCTATATCTGGGAAAAACTCAAACAGAAGGGGGGGGGACGGAAAGTGAGCGACATAATAAATAGCATTACTGATGAATACGATATAGATAAACAAACAGCCCGTTATGATGTCATTCAATTCCTGAATACCATTATGGAGAAAAACCTGATAAAAGTTATTCCTGATGAATAAAAAATGCTCTCAGCAGGAAAAAGGGGAGGGGGCAGGATTTAATTCAATACTAGAAGATATCGCATCAAAGACGGACAGGGCTTTTATTCCTCTCTCTGTTTTATTAGAGATTACTCGTCTGTGTAATCTGAATTGCAGGCATTGCTATCGCATTGAGAATAAAAGACGCAAGGAGATGAGTCGTCATAGGATTCTAATGCTCATTGGCGAGTTACGGCAGGCGGGCTGTTTATTTCTCACATTAAGTGGCGGTGAACCGTTACTACACTCATTCTTTGTGGAAATCTGTCAGGGAGTAGCCAGACAAAATCTGGCACTACAAATATTTTCTAATGGAACATCCTTTAGCAGACCTGTTATCAAGGAGTTGTCCTCTCTCAATAATATATTCTCAATACATATCTCGCTTTACGGGGCAAATGCTCAAACCCACGACTATATTACAGGACAAAAGGGATCATATTATAAAACAATAAATAACATTTCATTGCTTCAAGAAGCAGGACTCAATATTCGTTTTAATTATATTATGATGAAAAACAATGTTAATGAACTGAAAGATATGGTTAGTCTTGCTGAAAGAATGAGAGTTCGTTTTGATATAGACCCTCTTATTACGCCGAGAGATAATGGTGACAGAACCCCTCTAAGTTTTGCCCTTGAAGACAAGGATTTAGAAACGGTTTACAGATATTTTCTTGATAACTCTAAGGGGGTTCACCCCGTTAGAAGTAAGTCCCGCTTTAGCGGGACTGCCGTCTCCGAAGACATTAGGAGACGGACTTCTAACGGGGTAAACCTTCTCTCCAACTAATTTCTTTATTTCAAGATTAGTATGGGCTTGATGGGTGCCTCGTGCTAAAATGATACTGATATTGTCGTCAGTGATACCAAGTTTATGGAGCCGATTAATGATAAGAGGTAGTATCTTATCTGACGGGCAGAGGCGGGTCTTGTCAGGTATAATGATGGCTATGCGTTTTGTCCTTTCCCCCAGACGGAAAAAATCATCAAACGATTTACCGCCTGAGCTGGATAATATCTCCTCGGATAACCTCGTGATTTTAGGTGGCTCTTTTACTTTGAGAACCTTGTAATTTAAGCGATGCTGTCCTTCGCCACTCCGAAGCAATCCGTCGCCGTCCAGCACATAATCCGTTATGTGCTGGATTGCGTCCCGATATAATCGGGACGGAACAGCGTAGGATGGAGGAAGGTTAATAGAAAGCAGTTTTTTACCGTAGGGGAGTTTTATTATTGGCATAGAAAATGACTAAACCGGACTAATACTAAACACGAATAACACCCTTATCCCTCTGACCCTTCCCCCGATTAATCGGGGTAGAGGGCGACGGGATCCTGTCCTTCACAGGACGATGGCTATCGTGAAGGACAGGGTGAACTTATGGAACGAATCCCACCCCCGAAAGCTTTCGGGGTCTTCTTCGCCGTATCCGCCCCGTTAGAAGTGAAGATGTAATTTCACTCTATCGTAGAACGTGATCTCCTTCACTTCTAACGGGATGAATCTGATTCGTGTTATTCTTTCCGATAAATTCGCAATTGGGAAAGTTTGTTTATGCAAGACTCAAGAGGGCTTTTTCCATATTATCAGTAATAACAAATATCTGGCTCAGCCCTAACAGGTCAAATACCTCCTTAATAGCAGGTTTAGGTCTGACAATAACTATATTACCCTGATTTTCCTGTGCTACGCCGATAGAGGCGATAAAGACACCCGCACCTGCACTTGAGATATAATCCACCGCAGACATATCAACAATCAATCTATACATTTTCTCATTGAATAGACTATTAATTGTCTGCTCAAAATCACCATAGGTATAGGCATCTAAAAATCCTCTGGGTTTAACAAGAATAACACCATTAGGCAACTTCTGCATCTCAACTTTCAATTCTGCCATTTAATCCTCCTTAGATAAATCTTGGAATTTTACTTATCTGTGTCTCTTTGTCAAATATTTTATAAGAGTTAATTGATTTATGCCGTTCTTAAAAGAGTATTTTACCTCATCCATCACCAGACGCATCAGGAAGATGCCCAATCCTCTCTTTTTACCCTCTTTGATGTGGAGAGATATATCCTTGATTTTATTCCATCTCAACGGGTCAAATTCTTTACCACCGTGTAGTATAGTTATCCGAAATTTCTTATCACCAAGAAATATATTGATATCTATACAACCATTTTTATTGAATTCATAGGCATGTTCAATCACATTGCTTAGTGCTTCATCCGTAGATAGTATTATTTTGTTTTTATCACTTGGGGTAACCTCTTTTTTCTTTAGTATTCTACGAATAAAATTGCGAGTTAATTCTAAGTGCTTGGGGTCACTATTAATAACCAGCCGTTCTTTATAATCTCTCATAATAACAGGGTTCCCCGATATATATCGGGGTGCACCCAGCACATAACCTCTACTTTGGGCTACCCAAGTTGAAGGTTATGTGCTGGGTGGCTTAAGTCCTTTTCACGCAGACCAGAGTAATATCATCATGTTGAGGAGCAGACCCTTTATATTCCTCAAGCGATTTAATAGTGGTCTCTATAATCTGTTCTGGTTCTAATTTATGGACGCTACTGAGTAATTTATAGAATCTCTCTCCCCCAAATTCCTCATTTTCTTCATTCATTGTTTCAGTAATGCCGTCTGTAAAACTGACGACAAAATCGCCGGGATTAATCTGGATAATATCTTCCTTAATAGTTCTATCAAAAATAGGTCCTCTGTCAAAGCCGAGAGCGATGCCATTAGGGTTAACCAATTCGTAGTTGCCTTTGGCTTTCCGCCACACCACTAATGGATTATGGCCTGCGGAACTTACCTGAACCTCTCCGGTTTTGATATTTAATATAAAATACATTGCGGTAACAAACATTCCGCGTCTGAGGTCACGGGCTAAGATACGATTAACTTTCTTTAAGGTATCCGCTGTGGAAAGATTCCTTTCAGACTCCATTCTGATAAGACTCCGAGCCATAGTCATAATCATTGATGCCGGCACACCTTTTCCAGATACATCAGCAACAACAATTCCAATATGCTCGTCATCTACAGGAAGAATATCATAATAGTCGCCACTTACCTCAAAACAGGGGAAATAACGACCTGCAATAGTATAACCACTAATAACCGGTATTTCTTTAGGAAGGAGATTAGATTGAATCTCTCTGGCGATATTAAGTTCGTGTTCTAACGCTTTGGTTTCTAATTCTCTCTGGTGTGCTATTACCAGACTCTCTGTCATTTTATCAAAAGAAGCGGCGAGAACTCCCACCTCATCAGTGCTATTGACCCTGCTTCTATGCTCAAGGTTACCATCACTCACTATGGTCATATCTTCCATCAATACCTTGACGGGTTGGGTAACCAATCGTGCCATAATAAAACCTATGAGTCCACCGCCTAATATTGAGATTAGTGCCGGAAGAATAAAGGCGACAAAAAGGTTTGAGAGAACCTCATCTATTTTTCTGGCTGAGAGGAATAAGATAACAAAACCCTGACTTCGTAAATCAGGAGATAAAACCTTCTTCTGGAACATTCTGGTTCTAACTAAATAGTCCGTGCCCGGCTCTTTATACTTGCCTTCTACCATCTCTATCGCGTCGGCTACAATAGGTGGAAGTTCTTTAACACCAACCAGACTAACTTGTGTCCGATGCATTGCCGAGAGTGGTTTTTTATCACGGTCAGTTATTAGAACATTTATTATAGTATGCTCATTTAACCCCATTTTCTCTCCAAGGGTTGAGGCTAATAATGATAATGGATCAGGTGTCCCCGCAGGTCTATCAGGAATAGATTGCCAGTAGGAAATATCTATCGTTGCCAGCGCCTTAACCAATCTGATGCCTGCCTGATTTATTTCCTCATCAACCACCTTACTGGCTGAATTATACGAGATAATAACTACAATAAGTATTGAGATTGCCACAATCAATGCGGTGAAAATAGCATATTTAATACCTAAAGACAACCCTTTCAAATCCGCATGACCCTTCGCGGATGAAGTTAGCAAGTGATGAGGTGGTGGTGCTGGCATCTTCGTAATCTTCGTAGTTTTACTTGGAGGACGGATTATTTTTGAATCCCGCCCCCCACCCCTCGGCGGGATTAAAGATGTTTTACTTTTCTGTGGTTGCATAATCATTTAATCTGTGCCACGTCAAAGACAAGTCTGCCGATAGCCATCGGGATGATAATCTGTGGCATTACTCCTCAACAACCTGTTTAAGCATCTTTCTTATCTGGTAGAAATATATTACAGCAGAAAACACTGTAGAAAACAAGGTCAGCCATATCAGCGATTGTCCTATTACCACAGCCCACCATTCATTAGCGGTTCCCCTAAAATAGACCAGATAAAAAAGAAGCCAGATAATAGTAATACATTGAGTAGTAGTTTTACACTTTCCCCAGACAGTGCTGGCAAAAGGAATTTGTTGTGCTTCAGCAATGACTCTTAACCCGTGTAGAGAAAATTCTCTGACCACAATAACCAACACCATCCACCCGCTCAAGAATTGTCTTAATGGCTCCCATGTCGCAAGGAATATAAAAGACCCACAGATAAGTATCTTATCCGCAAAGGGGTCAACAATCCGCCCGAATTTTGTTATTATTTTATAACGACGCGCCAGATACCCATCAAGACTATCTGTTAATGCCGCTATTATAAATACAATCAACCCTCCATACAAGATAGTTTTATCAAAATTATCTCTCTCTGCCAAATATAATAAAACAAAGTAGACAATTGATAATATAAATCTTGATACTGTAACTTTGTTAGCAATATTCATACAGACTCGCGAAGTTTATCCTGTCCCTCCGACATCAAATACTGATTCCTATCCCTCCGACATCGGATACCGATTCCTTCGGGATCCCGTCCTTACAGGATCCCGTCAGAGGGATAAGGGACGGGATCTCGTTAGGGATAAGTTTACACTGAGCCCTTCGTCAGCACTCAGGGTAAACTTAGCGAATGTGTGGGATTCGTCCTATTCGGTGGCTACCCACAGTCGCCCGACCCTACGGTCGCCCGTATGGGCGGCTTTATTCGGGCCTACGCCCGCCCGTCCCTCCCCCGATGGACATCGGGGCAGAGGGATAGGGGCGTGTTATCTTCTATGCGTCTCTGCGGTAAATTTCTTGCGGTATAGGTCACGCCAGTCGCCTCTGGCGACTTTGATGCTCGCCCCGTCCTTACAGGATGGTGGAACCATAAGGGGTGAATTATTCGGGTTAAGTGTCATGAAACAATAGAAAAATTATGTAAATAATTATAAAATACTTGACAACGTTTATGAAATTGTTATACTTGCTAATAACAACTCTAATTCTTCACCCTATTACTTAGGGGTGAGCATTATATGAGGAGGTTAGTTATGAAACAAAGAAATATCCGCATAGGACTGGGGATAGTTTTCAGCGGGTTTGTGATGGCTGGGCTTTATAACAGCACAGGATGTCTACCAAAAGTAAAGGAGTCCGGTTCAAGCAAAGACCCGACGAGCGCCCAACTTGTCCTGGAAGCCAGAAATGCATTAGAGACACAGAATGTTGCAATCGCTAAAGGTAAATTTGAACAAGCATACGCTTTAGACCCGAATAATAAAGACGCTAATTTAGGCGTGGCAATGACTAAAGTAATAATGCTAATTGAAGACCCGGATGTGGTTAATATTATCAGGAAATGGGATATGTATGCACCGAGCGTCAAAAATATTATCTACAATGTTTTGAACAACACCTTTGAGGTCTATGGTAGCAATACCCCCTATTACGGCAGAGACCCGGCTAAAGATGGTTTGACCAAATTGATTACTTACAACACTACTTCACCTTATACTTATACTGGTCCTTTTCTGTATTACATTATTTATACACCTCCGTTCAGCAAGGTGCAGATAGATGCAGTATTTGCCTCTTCCGGTAATGCAATAAATCCGTATACTACGAGCGGGGAAATAGAATGCTTTCCTAATCCTTGGGAGTGGAATATAGGTGCAGCAGGTGACGGGCGTTATATCACTCTTGGTGGTGCTGAGTTTGACGGGTCATTCTGGGTCTTGAAAGCCAATGCTAACTCCCTGAATGTAATGGTTTATACCATTGGTAGTGCCACGGCCAAGTATATCGCGCCGCTTACTAATCTTACTAAGAGCACTAAAAGCATATCCGCGCCCACCCAGACATCAGATGAGTCCGTTCAGACATCAACCGCGAGCCGGATGTATAGTCAATTTACCACCTTGAGTAATAAGTTGCCGAAGAATAAGACCTCGTTACTTAAACAGGTCAGAAAGGCCATTGCCAGTGCGATACCATCTACGGCACCAACGGTTTCAGAAATGCAAGCCGTAATAGATAATAAAATTCTACCTGTCATAAACGATGCAATAAACAAGTTCAGGTTTGTTCAAGGCGAGGGATATACTTTTACCATAACACCACCAATGACAGGGAATGCAGAAGTAGTGAATACTATTTTAGACGACGGCGAGTTTTATGCTTATGACTCTCTATTAAATATTGTGAAAATGGGGTTGCTTTTTATTACCGCATACAATCTGAATGTGGACTGGAATATTATTGAGGCAGACCCTTTAAGTTGTATTAACGGTCCGTCCGGCGGGCTCACATCAACCGTTAATGCTACTCAATTCTTTACGCTTAAATCCAATGGCGCGGCTAAAATGAATACTGCCCTTGCCGCTCTTAGAGAAGCAGTGGATAAGGCAGAACTCTGTTATAACTTTGTGTTTAACCAGTGGGGCTACACCGGCATAGATTATCTTAATCCAACCAGAAATCCTCATGATAACGGAATGAAATGGCACGACCCAGGTGATTACTGCAGTTTCCCTAAAAAAGAGGATACAGATACTCGGCAGGGATTGGATGTGTGCCAAATGGTTCTTACAGGTACAGGTCTATCCACGCTTACCGTCGTTGTTAGCGGCGGCACAGAAACGACAACCCTTTCTACAACAGCCAGTAGTATGATACTCTCTACCGAGGTTACCACTAAGCCGGATAGCACAGAATCGTTTGTATTTAATGTTACAAAATTCTTCACAAGCCCACTGACCAGAGCCGACCTGCCAACATTTGGCTACGATTTACCAATAAATGGCACTTTATCCCAGGTATATAAAAACCCGACCTACCAATACTTGGGAGTCGGTTGGGATGGCGTTCAAGGGACTGAAGATGACCAGACGGTTGAAAGCGAAGCACATATAAAAAGCGACCTGCCTGATTGGACATTTAACGGTATGTTCCCGAATAAACCTCCAGGCGAGCCTGACGCATTAGTTTATCTGGACAGTGCGGTATTGTTGAACCAGGCGGTCTGGGAAGGGTGGGGAAGTGCTCTTGCATCTGATGGAACATCCATCTATTTGGCTAAGAATGACTATCCCAACTGGAATATACATAAAATAAACCCGTCTACAGGTGCTTTGATTACCACTTACCCGATAACAATCACCTTGTCTAACTATTATCAGATAAATGATATAACCTGGCATAAAGGTGAACTATGGGCAAGTGCAACGGGAGAGAGTTGGAGTGACGGGTGGTACTACTATAAACGTGGCGTCTTCAGAATAAATCTTGTGACAGGATTACCTGAAAATGAGATAGCAATAACTTCTACCTCCTGGACATCGTTCGGGGGTCTCGCCAGTGATAACACATATTTGTACGCAGGTTATTCAGGAGGGGTTATTAGGTTTTTAGATACAGAGACAACACTCCCTTCCACACCTTTTTTTACATTGGATGATACACCTGATTCTATGAGTTACGATGGAACTAATCTCTGGTGCGGTGATTATGATGAGATTAAGAAGGTTAATCCGACTAATGGAACTGTTATAAAGAGGTATTGGTCTTACGCGGACGGAGGAGGTTTGCTTTATTGGAATAATAAAATCTGGATGGTTGATGAGGATAGACTCCTATCGCTTACCGCGCCATAGCCGTTTGATTCCGGTATTAAGAGCGTCTAACAAAATGACAAGCCCGGAAGGTGTCATTGCGAGTCCCCCGATGTCCATCGGGGGACGTGGCAATCTCAAGTTGGGGAATTTCTGGTTAAAAACGGAATATCACCTGTAGGGTTTGAATATTGCCACCCGAGTTTTTAGTATCTTTATCCCAGCCCTTTCGTTCACCATCTCCCGTGGGTGGTATCCCTGGTGCTTCATCCCTTTGCTCAATCTTTATAGGTATAATCTGTCCTAATCCGTATGAAAATTCTATATTGTTAACTCTATAACCAAAGCCAAGTGTCAGGGCACCAAGGGTGGCTTTTGTATATCCCACATTGAGAATCTCTTCGTCAAGTTTGCCAATCTTAAGTAAAGGAAAAGGCGTCCAGTGGTCCAGATAGCCATCCGGCCGGGTCAAGATATATTGTAGCCCACCCCTCAGGACGAGGTTTTCTGTGGTCTTATTTTCTACACCTAAATAATACTGGGTAGAATGCGTCTTAAGGTTATAGTTAAAAAACCGCTCGCCTGCTAACAAACTCTGCCAGAAGTTCAAAAGGGAATCGTCAATAACCTTCCCTGCTCCATCAATCTCAAAAGATGATTGGCTGACTCCTAAAATATATCGGGTTGTAGACGGATAAAAATTCATCTCAATGCCATTGCCAGAATAATCTATTGTCCCGTGAATATGTCCCTTTGAAGACCCATCCATCAATATTTTGTTAAAGAAGTCAAATTCATTTCTCTGAAGATGATAAGATAATGATAAAGATTCGCTTAAATTTGTTCTTATAAATGAATTTATATTTTGCGATGAATTATTTTCCACTGCCAGATTTAACTGGAGAATTTGCGGGACGGTGAAACTAAATGCGGTCTCTTTTACATCTTCTACTGGCTGGAAGAGAAAACTACCCCGATATGGACTTTTGTCTAATAATATCTCTATATGCATCTGACGTTGGAAGTGCCTATAATTCAATGATAGATTGTCTGATGGCGTAAAGGCAACCTCATAAAAAGTATTATTGGGCGATGTTTTCGCACTTGTCCCGGAGAGATTGACATACTCCTCCCACCCGATACCTGCTTTTATAAAAGGGACGGGGTTGGAACTAAAACTTACAACGGTTCCCTTGTAATCTTGCGAAGAGATGAAAGAAACTCCACCTTCATTATCAACGACATCTGCCTTACTTGCAAAGTCCTTGGATAAAAATGAGATAGCACTCTTTTTAAGGACAGGTAACTCAAAAGGTATGGAACCCGATACCTCATTTGTTTTAGAACCTACTGATGTTCCTTGCCAGTCGCCAGTTCTTAGATGTAGAACATCTTCATTCCCATAAAGAAACGAGAGATATTTCTTTGATTCACTTAAAGTGGCGGGGTGGTATATCTTTTGGCGATATCTATTCAAGCCACCGCTTCCTAAAACTGATGGGTCGTCCGACAAATATAATGTCAGGGGCTCCAAATCTGTCTCTTTCGCTATTGCCCAAAACGGGAAATATAGAAAAACCATGAATAAAATTAACACCTTACCTGCATAATTCATATTGACATTATAGATAGTTCAAGGTTTACTTCAAGAAATTAAACACCCTTACAGGGTAAACTTATAAGACCGAATAGGACCCTTACTTCGTGTTCATCTTTTTCTTGCTATAGGTTACCTTAAAGAAAGAGAAAAGTCAAGTAGATTTTCTTGTGGTTTAGGAAAGTATAAATTCACCACAGAGGTCACAAAGGACATTCTTCTTTTGGTCATCCATATAAAAACGCTCCGTGCCTTCTTTGTGCTCTTTGTGTTCTTTGCCCTTCAGGGTTCTTGCCCTGAGACCCTTCAGGGTCGTAGGGTGGTTAGTTACGAAGTTTTCTTGCAGTATAGGTCACGCCATAGGCGGATGTGCCTCTGGCATCAAAAGTATAAAAGTAGCCACAGATTACACACCCGTACGGGCTGATTTAATCTGTGGAATAAGGTAATTACATAAGTTCTATTGAACCCCCCCCTTGATGGGGGAGGGTAGGGTGGGGGTGAAAGATTCACCCTCCCCTAACCCCTCCCACTCTACGAACCCTGACGGGTTCTTCCCTCGAC
>JASEHY010000119.1 GCA_030018555.1 Planctomycetota bacterium | reverse complement strand
TCCTTCGTAGCCCTCCGGCTACTTCGGAGGGCGAAGTAGGGTCTGTGGTTGCATTAACGGGGTTCGTGATGTTTTAATCTTACCAGAGAGCGAGTAATGTCATCTTTTATCAGCACTGTGGCTGGGTCTGTTCCCTGTATTAAAGCAAGTGCTTTTTCAAACATATCTATCGCCTCAGCCCGCCTTGTTTTATCCCTGTAAAATCTGCCGAGGTTATAGTAAGCAACATATTCCTGTGGTTGGTGCTTTATCAATGTCTGATTTGTTCTTAAGAACATTGCCTCCTGATTAGGGTCGCGCAAGTCAGGGAATGCCTTTGCCTGTATTCTGGCTGACTCAAGATAATTCTTGAGGGCGTTAGTGATGTCCTTTTTCTCTAAATACGCATCACCTAAATGAGAATAGGTTTCAGAGAATTCAGGTGATATTAAGAGGGCAATGTTGTATTGATTGATAGCGGAAGAGAAATCGCCCATCTCGTGATATAACTCGCCTGATTCGTTTCTTAAGACGGGGTGTTGAGGCGAAAGGTTGCAGGCGGTTTCGTAATATTTGATTGCCTCGCGGAAGTGAGCATTGCGTTTATTTATATCAACAGATTCTCTGCCTAAAACCCTGTAAAAGCGAGCCAGATTGGCATTGCGAGTCGGGTTAAGAGCGTCATAATTGATAGACCTTATCAAATAGCCCTGACATCGCTCTCTCCATTGTGCCTTCATCTTCGGCTCTTTTTCTCTGTAATATTTTTCCAGAGATACCCTTGCACAGGCGCCATAATAATTGCCTTTATCAACCGATAGTCTAATCGCATCCTCATAATATTTGAGCGATACTTCCCATTGCTTCTCCTTTTCCTGCCCCGACCCTATCTTGTAAATAATATCACCTTTTGTCGGATTAATATTGGTAACTAATATCAATATAAAAACAGCGGCTAATATAAGAAGATAGACCGGTCTGGGCAATACGGCTGATGCAGGGAAGGTAGTCCCGCCTTGGCGGGACTGTTGTCCGGGCAGACACCAGGATAATAAAATAATATTAGCAAAGACCCAGAGGTATAAAATATGCACTGTCTTGGTTGGAATATGAAGAGGTGGAAGGAAGGAAAGAAGTATGCCGATAAATAAGAGTAACATCACCGCAGAAACCAAGGCGGTTAAAATAAAAGAGCGATAGAATATATAACAGAAAACCAGATAAATCAACCAGGATATAGCGATTATCGTTATCGCTCTGAAGAATAGTCCAAGATTCTCATTAGAAAGTTGTGTGGTAACAAAATCAAAGGCGGTTATACTTAATATGAGTAAGATGATGAAAGATATTGTGAGGTCTGCTTTCTTCGGTGTTGGAATAGGGCTTGTGCCCTTCTTTTCAGTTGTCTCTTCCATCCCTCTTGAGATAAGCACAATAATAACCGCAAGATAGAAATATAGATATGTCCTTGCTGCGGTTAAGGCAATGCCGAATTGGGTCTCCAGAAAATGACCGAGTATCGCAGAGAATAAGGCAATAACCAGTAGACTGGAGTTCGGATCCCCCCTCACCCCAACTCTCTCCCCTATGGGGAGAGGGGAGGGTGAGGGGGCTAATTTATAGAACAGATAGAAAACTCCTGCAATGATTATTCCTGCCGGGACTCCGATGGCTAAAAAGACGGCTTTTTTCAGTAGTATCGGCACAAAGACCCCGACCATCACAAATATGATTTGTGAAGCAATGAAGACAAAGCGGTCTGTTTTGTTCTGTAAAAGACCAAGTGATTGGAAAACATAGAACATAACAGAGACAAAGAGGAGAAGATAGATAAAACTGCCGGTAAGCCCTGTGGTAATAATCGTATCAAAGAACTCATTATGGGCACGGTCAGGGAAGGTAATCCTGTTTTCGCTGGTAATTAATTCTGCGGGGCAATATTTATGATAAGGCACGAACATAGTTTCAGGACCATATCCGACAATGGCGCGGTAATAATCAGATTGCACCATCTTAATAATACCCTCCCAGATGAGCAATCTTACCTGAGCCGCACCTTCTTTTGGCTCAAACATCCGACTTAATCTGCCCATCTTCGGCTTTAATCCTTCAAGTGGACCCTGCGGAATCGCCAGAATAATAAAAAACCCTATCAGAACTGTCACCACCATATAACTACCCCAGGCAAGATACTTTTTACGAAATACCAATCCACTTAATACCACAAACACAAACACGGTAAGTATCAAGCCCAAAAGCGGTCCTCTACTCTCGGTCAGAAGAAGGCAGACCAATGCAGAAACCAATAGCAACAGATGGAATATTCGTGAAAGAGTGTTTTTAGAACATATCAATAAATAGACCATAACAGGGATGACCAGAATTAGATAAGAACCGAGAAAAATAGGATTGCCCAAGGTTGATGCAATACGAATAGAGAAATCCGCATCCCAGTTCAATGGCTCAAGTTTTAGTTTCTGGGCAAAACCATAGATGATAATCGGAATAGAGGTAAGTGTTATGGTTACAAGCATCCGCTCCAGTTGCGCCTTTGTTCGCAGTGACATTGCGGTAATAAAGAAGATAACAAAGTAGCCCATCAATGAATATGTGCCCTGACCTCTGGAATAACTTCCCCACCAACTACCTGCAGGTAGAACGGAAAGAAAGGTTGATATTAGATAACTCAAGGCAAGAAGCAGGGGGATGATAAGAAGATGTCTTGTCCCAGTGGGACTATCCGCTCTCTCCATCTTTCTGATTATAAAAGCGGTAAGCATCAGCAGAGCAATGGAGCGGACCAGAATACTTTTATCAGGGTCAAAGGTTATAGAGGTATGGAAATTAAGAAATAAAGGGGCGACAACAAGAGCAGCAATCCAGCATCCTTCTATTACCTTATCACAGAATAGTCCTATTTTGCTCACAGACATTGATTATAGACACTATCGGAAGCGAAAGCAAGGAAAATGCAACCATAGATGCCCACTGGGCACCCTGTGGGTGAACGCAGATAAACACGGATTAGCACGGATTTTATCAGTCCCGATGTTTATCGGCGTCTATCTGTGTGTATTTGTGGTTGATTTTAATCTGTGGAATCTGTGGCTAAAGATTGACACCTGAATAATAAGATTCTATTATAACAGAATGTTTCAGGTGCTTGTGCAAAGTAGAAAAGAGGTGCTATACGAAGGGCTGGCAGAATCCGTATTCCTACCGGGAGAATATGGCGAATTTGAGGTAATGTCCTTTCATACCCCCATCATCAGCACTCTCAAGAAAGGTAAATTAAGAATTGATGACCTTTTCTTTGATATTGACGGCGGAATTGCTAAAATGGATGAAACTAATAAAATGTTAGTATTGATAGAATAATAAGGGAGTGAAATATATGTCAGTAAGAATTAGAATGGTTCGTCAGGGTAGAAAGAATGAACCTCATTATCGGATTGTGGTGACTGATAAGAAAAAGAGGATAGATGGTGCGTATATTGAGAAATTGGGTGTTTATAACTCCAAGGCAGAAGACGAGAAAAAGGTCATTATTAAGGAAGACCGTCTAAAATACTGGCTCAAACAGGGTGCACAGATGAGCGATTCGCTATCTTCTATCCTGAAAAATATAGAGCGAAGGGCAAGAGTTCAGTAAACTTAGTCGGTTTTGCATAGAAGTTTTCCAGATGGCTGATTAAAACAAGGCAGGGAAACAGAGAGAGTAATAACTAAACCCGTGAACAATATTCTAAAGAAGTGCAGATTCGTGAAGTTTATCCTGCGGAGCGACAGCGCCCGCCTCGCCGCCGCCCCGAAGGGCGAGCCTCGCCAAAGGCGGGAAGCGAAGCGAGGCTGGGGAGTCCCGACCCAATCGGGGAGGAACGAAGGGCTCACTACAAGCATTTATTTGTTACTGGCTGTTAGACCCCATTACAGCCAGTTACCCCGACAAATGTCGGGGGTCTGGTAACGGGGTTTACCAGCGAATGACTGATACGCCCCAGGTCAATCCTCCGCCAAAGGCAACCAGAACAACAATATCATCCTTTTTCAGTCTGCCTGATTGTTTTGCTTCATCAAAGGCAATTGCAATTGATGCTGATGAAGTGTTACCGTATTTATGGATATTTACGAAGATTTTGTCCATAGGGATGTTAAGTCTTTCGGCAGCGGCTTCAAGAATACGGAGATTTACTTGATGAGGAATAATTAAAGCAATATCATCTAATGAAAGGTTACATTCCTTGGCCGCATCATTAACAAGGCCAGCCATTTTCAGGACAGCAAATTTAAAGACTTCTCGTCCACGAAGTTTGATGTAATGTAGTCTTTGGTCAACGGTTTCATGTGATGCAGGCATCTGACTTCCACCTGCAGGTAATACCATAAACTCATAACCAGTGCCATCAGCACCCAAATAACTGTAAAGTAATTCATGTCCTTGTTCATGCGGCTGGAGAAGAACAGCACCGGCACCATCTCCAAAAAGCACACAGGTGGCACGGTCAGTGTAATCAGTTAGTTTTGTAAGTGCATCAGCAGCAATCACAAGGACATTTTTATAGGCACCGCTGGAAACCATCTTATAGCCGACAGTTAAACTGTAGACAAAACTACAGCAGGCAGCAGAGATATCAAAAGCCGCTGCGTTTGATGCCGATATCTTTTGGTGAACCTGACAGGCGGTTGATGGGAAAATGTTATCAGGAGTAGCAGTTCCTAAGATAATCAGGTCTAATTGTTCCGGAGTAATCTTTGCTGATGCGAGCGCTTTAAGAGCCGCTTTGGTGGCTAAATCCGATGTGCATACCCCATTCTCTACTATCCTTCGTTCCTTTATGCCGGTCCTCGTGGTAATCCACTCATCAGAGGTATCAACCATCTTTTCTAAATCAGCATTGGCAAGCACCTTCTCCGGCACATAAGAACCACTTCCGATTATTGATACTTTATGTAATTGTAACATTTCTTATCCTCCTATATATTTAATAACTGATTAACTGATAACTATAACAGTTTCTAAATATCCTGTCAATAAAAAACAACCACGAATTAACTCTAATTAGGGTCTGCTGAAAAATGTTTTTGTAGGTTTTGATGAAAACAGACTCCTC
>JASEHY010000118.1 GCA_030018555.1 Planctomycetota bacterium | reverse complement strand
ATAAAAAGGAAAAGAAAGAATAATACCCTTTCGCGCCATCCCTTCTTCGTCCAACCTATTGATATTATTATGGTTATGCAAAATGTCGTGCTTCAGAGGGGTAAAATCGGGGTTTTAAGAGATATTGAGGGTTTTTTACCCATATTTACTGGCTGTTAGACCCCGATGAATATCGGGGGAGTTACAGCCAGTTAATCCGCCTCTGGCGGATATTACCACCTTCGCTGAAGGTTATTTTTATAGCTCCTTATTTTCCTTGATGAGCGACATAGGGTGTATCAGGCAATCCGTATCTTTTTTCCCATTCTTCTAAACTGACAATCTCTATTTTATTTGCTTTAAGAAAGCCGATAAGGGCTTCTAAATACTCCGAGGCAGTTCTGTCGTGCATCAGGATTATGCCTCGTTTCCCCTTTTTTATTTCTTCTATTATATTGTCCAGGATTTGTTTCGGGTTCAAGTGCGGTAGTGGTTCAGAATTTATATGCCAGAAGGTATGCCTGTAACCCTGCTGAGATAGATAATCTGCTACTTGTTTGCTGATAAAACCGCCCGGGGAACGAACATATTTAGAAAATTCCTGACCAGAGATGTTTCTGACAACTTCTTTAGTATATTCAAACGACTTTTCCAACTCGTTTTTGCTTTGCTTATAATATGGGATGTGGTTACGGTCGTGAATTCCTACAATATGCCTTTCCTTAAACATTCTTTCAATCCAGAGACAATATTTATTGTAGGTCTCTCCTTTTTTGACAACATTGGTATCTAATTGAATCCCGAGAATAAAAAAGGTGGCTTTGATATTCTCTTTTTTAAGAATATCAAGAATTATGCCGGTGTGGTCTATTTTGTCGTTGTTATTAACCTTACGATATGGCCCATCGTCAAATGTCAAAACTACAAAATTAGCGATATTATCTGGGTGGCTAAACCATTCTGGTAGATTTTTGCTGAGATTGGTATCTAAGACAATAACTGAATTCTTATGGTTAGTTGGTTTCTCACAACTAAAAAAGGGCAATATTACGCTACAGAATGCCAGGAAGATAGAGAGATATAACAAAAATTTCTTTAGCATAGGGATTGAGTCTATAATTTTTATTGACAGTCTTACCACAAAAAAGTAGTCTTATATTTTCTGCAGTATAAAGAAAGTATAAAATACACACCCTTAAATCCCGCCCCCTACGGGCGGTGGGTAGCCACCGTCTTTTTAGAGGGGACTTTTGGGGAAATCCCCTCTTGAGAGGGGTAGGGGTGTGTTATCCCAGTGGGATTTTCTTGATTACCCGGTGGTGTAATTGGTAACACAAGAGATTTTGGTTCTCTTATTCCTGGTTCGAATCCAGGCCGGGTAGTTTAATACTTTTGCCACCTCCTATATATAATGAAATATCGGACATTCACTACCTTTTTTCTTATTGTTGTCTTCATTTTAATTCTTCTCGTTATTAATGTTAGAATAATTTCTGCTTCTCTTGTGACAAAGGAGAGAGTTGAGGCAACCCTGTATGAAATCTTCGGCGAGAAAATTTCCGTTGGAGAGATTGTTTTTAATCTCTGGCGGGGAGTAAAAGTTACAAATATTACCCTGCCCCTTAAAGATAGAAACTATGATTTCTTAAGGGTGAACACAATAAGAATAATTTATGACCAGACGAAGTTAATTAAGGGGCAAGTAGTCATAAATAAAATCGTTCTTTATAATCCGGAA
Source organism: Planctomycetota bacterium (assembly GCA_030018555.1). GTDB lineage: Bacteria > Planctomycetota > MHYJ01 > JACQXL01 > JACQXL01 > Yes70-35. The sequence goes on along the minus strand of JASEHY010000118.1, from coordinate 3,400 downwards.
ATATCTATAATTAATCGGCAATTTCCTTCCCTTAGATTGAGCAGTCATGGCTCACATTCACCCACGATAGTCTTGAAAAATGCATCTATAACCATTGCAGACAACAAAATATTTAAGGAAAAAGTTACCTTAAATCTAACAGGCACAAACATTAATCTCTACCCTTTCATTGAGAAACGGTATCTAATAGAGGGTGCTTTTAATTCTACTGGGTTAGGGCGTTGGAAAATAACTGGTGAAATTGATACGGAATCACTTAATACCAGCATTAACTTTGTTTCTCAAAACACTGATATTGGAGCACCTTTTTCAGAACTCTTAAGCAGAGAATATTACGAGATATGGCAAGGATATCAACCAGAAGGAAAAGTAGATGTTAATATATCCCTTAAATTAGAAAGAAATAAACCAGCAGATATTACAGTAACAATGAATTGTATTAATAATAAGATGACTTTTATGCAATTCCCTTATGCCCTCTCTCAAATAGAAGGAAAAATTGAATTCACATTAAACGGTGCTTCTCTTAGAAACCTAAAGGGTAAATCAGGTCCAATGACAGTGATTGCCAACGGCTACATTGACGGCTACGAGATATCTGGCGGAATTGATTTAATGTTAAAAATACAGAATATGCCTCTTGATAATAAGTTATACGATGCTCTCCCCAAACAATTTAACAGCATCTGGCACGAGATATCTCCCCAGGGGAACTGCCATAGTGAAGTCTTTATTTCTAAAAATAGGGGAGAGAGAGAAAAAATACACTATCATACTAAAATCTATTGTGACGGAATTAAACTTAAGCCATCATCTTTTCCTCTTCCTTTATCAGATATTACAGGTGAAATAGAAATTCTTGACCATATTATTAAACTTAAATCAATAAGGACTTCTCATAATAAAGGCGAAGTAAAAGTAAATGGAGAACTCTCCATACCTGATGGTAACGAAATTCAAACCTTATCTATTGATATTGATGCACGGAATATTGAAACTAACGATTATGCTTTAAGAGATGCATTCAAGAAAGTCTTTGGTGATGCCGATGACTTCTGGAGTAAGACGCAGCCGGAAGGACAGGTTGCCATTAATGTAAATCTACAGAAGGACAAAGCAAACCAGATTATTCGCGTCAGGTCACTTGTCCAACTTAATGATATTGCGATAAAAGTTGGACCATCATTCCTGCCTCTTTCTAAAATTAAAGGACAGATTGAATATCACAACCAACATTCTCTCTCTCAAAATCATTATATCTCTCTGCAGAATCTATCCGGCTCTTATCAAAATACTTCTTTTGAACTCAATGGAAATATTTCATCTTCCGCCATAGATTCGGTTTCAATCCCACAGACCTCCCTGAATTTAAAGGTCTCCAGTCTGATTTTGAACCACAATGAACTTTATGTTTTATTGCCTTCTTTTCTGAGAGAGTTCCTTGAACAAATTAAACCATCCGGACTCGCTGATGTTTCATTAAAAATAACTAATCAGGATACCGATATACATACCCCCGGCATAAGATATGGAGGGGAAATTAAACTGTTAGATTGTGCTTTGCATAGCGGGATTGACATCAGGAGTATTAGAGGTGTTCTAATAATTAAAGGATTCAATCCAGCATCAAATCCTGCTGACAAGAAATCAGCAGGATATCTTGCAGGTTCAGGTAGATTTTCCTCTGTCCAGGTAGAAAGTAAAACCATTAACAATTTGTCGGCACAGTTTATGCAGGAAAAAGATAGAATCAGTTTTTATGATATTAAAGGTAATGCTTATAGTGGGGCAGTATCAGGATTCTTTATACTTTCTCAATTACATACCTCGTCTGCAGATTCGCCGCTCCAGTATGAACACTATGGCAAAATAGAGTTTGCTGGAATTGATATTAAGGAATTGGGGCGAGATATAGATTCTCTAAAGAATAGAGAAATCTCAGGAAAATTGTCCGCTGAACTCAACTGGAACGGCAAGAACACATTAGATGACTTAAATATGCAGGGCAAGGCATCACTTATCAATGCCCAAATTTGGGAAGTGCCTGTATTTTTAAGTATCTATGATCTTTTCACCCTGACCGAGAAACCTGTTTTCCATGAAGGCGAGATAAAATTTACCACAGATAAAGGTAAAATGCAAATACGACGATTGCTTCTCATTAGCAAAAATGTTATTCTTAAAGGTGCTGGGAAAGTGAAACTCTCTGATGGCGCATTGGATATACAATTTGACACGCAGTTTTTTGATATTAAGATTCCTATTCTGGATAAGATTAAAAACCTCTTTATGAGCGGAATTTATACCGTGAAAGTAGGCGGCACCTTTAGCAAACCTAAGGCAGAAATAAAACCGCTACCTATTCTGGATATCTTCAAATGAGATTACAAGTAGCAAAAGACACAGGTTTTTGTTGGGGCGTTAAACGGGCGCTGGATATAGCATTAAAAAACGCTAAGTCCAAATACAAGGTTTATACTTATGGTCCCCTCATCCATAATGCAAGTGTTGTAGAAACACTGAAGATAAAGGGCATAGAACCTTTTACCAATAAGAAGCGGGTCTCTTTCCCAACGATATTGGTAATTCGCGCCCACGGCATTTCACCCGCCGTAAGAAAAAAACTATCTGTCCGCGGATATAATATTGTTGATGCTACCTGTCCCCATGTAAAAAAGTCACAGAAGATGGCTCAGGCTTATGCTGATAGGGGTTATCAAATAATGATTGCAGGTGATAAAAAACACGCTGAAGTTATCAGTCTGCTCGGCTATTCGGATAATAAGAAGTATCCCTACCGTGCAATAGTAATAAGTTCCATAAAAGAAGCACAGCAACTGCTAAAAAACAAACTGCATCTGTTGAACAAGAAAATATGTATCCTCGCTCAGAGCACATTTCAGCCCCATCTTTATCAGGAAATTGTTAATATTATAAAAACCAAAATACCATCTGATATTGAATTCGTTGTCCTAAATACTATCTGTCAGGCGCCAGCCAGACGGCAGACCGCGGTCAAGGATTTGGCAAAGCAGGTTTCCGCTATGGTTGTAGTCGGGGACTCACAAAGTGCTAATACTACCAATCTAACCCTTCTGGCACGTTCTATGAAAATACCTACATTTCAGGTCGCCTCTGCAGATGAACTGCCGATGAAGAAACTAAAACAGTATTACACTATCGGTATATGCACAGGCACATCCACACCTGATTGGGTTATTAAAGAGGTGGTAGAAAAACTTGCTTCTGAACCACGTCTACCTGCTGCAGGCAGGCACATAAGTTAGTCCAGTTGGAACCAATGTAGGGACAACCTTTACCCGTTCCTGGTTCTGCTTCGCATCCTGAGGATGCTCTGCATCCGAAGGGTCGTCCACCCCGAAAGCATTCGGGGAGGGTC
>JASEHY010000117.1 GCA_030018555.1 Planctomycetota bacterium | reverse complement strand
TGAGAAGCAGATAGTTCATAAACCTTGTTGAGAGTATGTTCTACATCTTCTGCAGATATATTTATCTGCTGGGTAAAAAGTGGTGGAAGAAGGACGGTCGGTTGCGAGGGGGGAGCAGGGGCTGAATAGACCGGAAAATCAGGTGGCGTGATTGGTTTCCCAGCCCCGATAGTCATCGGGGTTCCCTCTCCTTCTTTTAATTCTGATTGCACAGATATAGGTTGTTCAGGGGGCTTTGTTTTATAAGGGCTAATCAGGGCAACATAGATGATGATAAAAGCAGCGGCTGCGGAGGCGAGAGAGCCAAGTAGCCACTGATAACTCCAGAAGATATTGACCTTAAATGCTGGACTTTCTGCTATCTGCTGACTAACGGCAGAAGATAGTTGGGGCGGTGCGTTTATCGCTGAGAGGGTGCGAACCATTTCTTTGACCTTATTTAATTCTACCGTCTCTTCAGCACAATCCATACACTCCTGAAGATGCTGTTTAACCATCTCGTTCTCCTCTGCGGATAGTTCATTGTCTATGTATGGATTTAATAATGTTTTAATACTATTACAGTTCATATCTATTCCTTGTAATATATTAGCCGAATGAAGTCCCCCTTAACAAAGGGGGATTAAGGGGGTTGTCCCATACGGGATACCGTTAATGGATAACAACCCCCTCGCCCCCTTTAATAAGGGGGAATTACTTCAGCCGGCTAAATAATTACTATTCCTTTTTCTTCTCCTCTTTCTCCGCCGGAGGCGGACCCACCGGGGGCTTAAAGATAACTTTTACCTCAACTTTCTGGAGGTGTTCGTATATCTTTTTGAGGTCATCTACGAGGGTTGCTTTAGTCGGCACTGTAGCCGTTATTACCTTCTGTTGTTTCTCCGCCGTTTTCTCTACTTTTAATGCCCCATCTTTTTCGTCTAATTCTTCGTCATCTTTAGTCCGACGCAGGCCCTTATCAGCAGCGGAACGAACAGGGAAAGATGGCATCTCAAGTTCTTCGGAAAGAGTACCTTTTTGCTTTTCTACGGCATCTTGTTTCAATACCTTCTCATCGCCTAATTTTCCCAGATAGTCCTGCAGTAGTTTGGCTCTGTTTAACTCCACCAGAAGTATCTGGGTAATATCAGGTGGTTTCGTAAATGGTGTTTCGTTCGTCTGTGCCAGTTGATACAAAGATGCCTTTTCATTGATGGTCTCAGCAAGTTTTACCGAAACCGTATCTATCAGTTTTAGTATGTCTGCGGTATAATTCTCGCTACTTGCCTGACAGGAGGCAATATGTTGAAGGTCTCCCTCTATGTAACGATAGGCATTAGCGATAATCCTAATCTGGGAGTTATTGATGATATAAAAAACGCCACCGATAACTACATCGGCATTGAAAGAGTTTATGATATTCTTGCTCTCTGGTGTTAGAATAATTCGTTCTTCCGGTGAGGATAGAAGATTAACCTTCCCAGTGTTTGCCTGTCTCATCTTTTCCAGGAGGTCATAACGGGGGATTGCCTGAATGGTTTTGCTCTGGTTGAGATTGGTAATAAGCCAGTCAGAGATAGCGGGCTCTAACCACTGGGCCGGTGCAAAGTTAGTCATATCCTTAAAGTCAAAGACGACGACCGTGTTTTTAGTAGCAGGGATAGAAGCGAGTTCCGGTCTATCGGCTTGCCGGCTTGCACTGAGCGTAGCGAATGTGTCTGCCGGTCTGCCGGTCTGTGGTATGTAGTAATATTTTGTTGTAAGTAAGCCAACTACAACAATAAGCAATATTACTGCTATACCACCTAGAGTTAGAGCCAATCGCAACGAGATTCTCTTATTATCTGTGTAATCTGTGGCTGGTGTTACCATTTTTACCGGTGTTACCCGAGTGCTTTGTGGAAGGGTTGGCTCTGCTAATTTTAGACCACTAAGGGCTGGTAAAGGTTCTTCCTTGATAATTCGGTCTATCTCGTCAATAATATCTTTGGCTGATTGGCTCCGTGCCTCTTTATCTTTAGCCATCATCTTTGCAGTAAGGTCTGCTACAGAAATCGGTATCTCAGGACTCAGTGAACGAAGTGGCGTCGGTTCTTCTTCTGTAATCTTCTTCATTAATGATAAGGATGTTTCGGCTTGGTAGGGTGGCTTCCCAGAAAGCAGTTCGTAGAGAACGACTCCCAAAGAATATATATCTGACCGTTCATCAATGGCAGAAGAGATACACTGTTCAGGAGAACTATATTGAGGAGTGCCTAAATAAGTGCCTTCCTGAGTAATCTTGGGAGAGATTCTTGAACGTGCTAATCCGAAATCCATCACCTTGACCCTGCCTTCCTCATCTATCATAATATTAGAGGGCTTAAGGTCTCTATGAATCACTCCGTAACGATGGGTCGTATTCAAGACATCAGCAACACTACGGATAATAACAAGGCAATCTTTGATAGAAAAACGATACCCTTCATTAATGTAATCTTCCAATGTTTTACCCTTGACATACTGCATCGCCAGATACCAGAGATTACCGAATTTATTGACGGTATGAACCTGAACGATGTTGGGGTGTTCCAATTTTGCGGTAAGCCGTGCCTCTCTGATGAACCGTTTTACAAACTCTTCATCCTGCAGGGTTCGGGATAATACTTTTATGGCGACATTTCTGGTAAGCACCTTATCGTGTGCTTTATAGACCACGCCCATTCCGCCCTGACCCAATAAGCCATCAACACGGAAATTTCCTATTGTTTTACCGATTAGGTTTAAGTCATCGCCATTCATTTTAACTCCTCTATGATGTTCAATGGTTCAACGGTTCAAGAAGTTCAATAGACCACCTTGAACCTTTGAACCCCCTTAAACCCCTTGAACTATTCTGTGGCTCATCTCTGCGTCTCTGCGGTGAGACCTTATAGGATGTCTTTTATAATATTAGATACACTTCTGGGCGGAATTTGCGAGAGAAAATGGGATTATTTTTCCGTGGCTGAAACCACAGATACACACAGATGGACACTGATTTAATTATTAATTGTCTCAACAAATGCTTCAGGAATTCCAAAAACTCGACCGAACGCTTCCTTGGGACACTGGCGAGGACAAGGGGGTAGGGGGGCGGTCTCACGCCCCCCCTCTGGCTGATGGCTTAGGGTTGGGTTATGGTTACGGTTGTCTCACTCTGACATTAAGAATGAAATTATCGCCCGTTTTGACATAACCGCAAAAAGATGTAGCCGGATCGTCTGCGACAGCAAACACCGCGCACTTGGTCGGGTCATACAAGGAATTAAGGATATCCTTGATGATGGTGTTTTGCGCAGTGATTACAGCGGCTAAGTAGCCCGACTGCACGATTTGCATACCTGCCTGGATGAGTTTCTGCTGAATTGCAGTCCTGAAGGTAGGTCTCTGCCCTGCTTTGCTGATGTCATAAGGAGCCCCTTCTATGAGGATGTCAACATCGCGTAGCATAGATTCTGCCTTGTTGTAGTTAGTCATCCAGTATGGAGCGGTAGCAGCCGGACCTCGTCCTCTGATTTTATCCCCTGTGAAACGTAATACTCCACTGGTTACTGCATTGCTCCAGATATGCTTGGTGTTATCAGTTGCTTCCTTAAACCGTTTCGCCTCTACTCCGTCAACGGTCTCAAAGGCAAGGTCCAGTTTGTCTGAGTAGTCATCGTAAGAGTTTTCAAGATTGCTCTTGTGAGCGTTCTTGATTGCGTCTGCATCGCGTTCTGACTTTGACACAAAGCCCGGATTTAGCATAGGTGCCCATCCCGTGTGAGATGGTCCTGCTAATTTATCCAGAAACTCTGCCGGTGAACCGATGACTTCCTTACGTCTCTCGTTCATTCTGGTAGCGTTGACCTTCAAGCCGTCTGCCCATTTGTCTGGCATATCACCTGACGGTTCATTTACCGACAATACCGCTAAGTGTAGCCAAAATATGTTCGTACTCATAGTTTTTCACCTCTGGCGCCGAAGCGCCATGGCCCCGAAAGCATTCGGGACCACTTTCTTATCCCGACAAATGTCGGGATTACATTAGATTTAGTTATTTAGGTGGCATCACAATCCCACGTGATACCGGCGGCTTTACCGCCCGTTTCCGTCTCCTCTCACGATGCTCTTTAGGAGTCCGAGTCCGCTGTTTGCGATACTCAGGCATTTTGCCCAACTCATACTCCTTATCGCGTGAGCCAATCTCGTTACCTAACACATCGTAGAGTTTCTTGGTAGTCGGGTCCCAGACATCAACGATAGAACCCCTATCGTCAAGGGTAACCTGACGACCTCTCTTAAGGGCTTCGTAGGCATCAGAACCCTCACCAAACAGCCCCTCACTACCGGGGCTATATCTGATAACACCTTTTCGTCTTGACATTTTACTCACCTCCTCTTACCCACTGGGTTAGACCCTGAGTGGCGCCCTTCCTGCGTCAGGACAAGCCGTCGGCGCCACGAAGGGTTACAACAGCCGGTTGGCTGACAGCATCTTGCTGACCCTATTCAAGGTCTCGCCGAAACGAGACAGGTCTAATGCCAATAGCCAACCCCTACCGGCTGGGAATTTCTTTTCATCTTCCTACCCTCTCAATTCTCCTGTCTCTTTTGCCATAAGGTAATCCAGCCATTCCTGATAGAAGTTCGGAGACCAGAGCAGGGTTTCCATACCCTCAAACTGGCGCCTTTCTGAAGAGATACGCTCCCAGCGGGACAGGAGTTTCTGAGACCCCCTTCTGGCTGATGGTAGATTACTGGCGGGGCGTTCAGGAAACCGCATCCGGTAGCAATACGGACACAGGGACATCAGATAGCCGGAAAGACGACATAACTGCCTGCCCCTGAGTGTCCTGCCTTTGCGGGCAGGTGGCACATCCTTACCGCATTCCTTACATCTTCTCATATTCCTAACCTCACTTCGTCATTAGGCATTCGTCAGAGCGAAGCCTCCCGTAGGAATTAGGCATTAGTCATTCCCAATGCCCTCTCTCCCCTCTATAAGGTAAATGACGGAAAAGGTAGAATGTGAGGAAAAATTATGAAATTTCTTGATTTCCTTAATCTTTTTATATCTAGAGACTGTTGACAAAGTCCCAAAAATGTCACCCTGAACTCGTTTCAGGGTCTAATGAGATGCTGAAA
>JASEHY010000116.1 GCA_030018555.1 Planctomycetota bacterium | reverse complement strand
AAGTTCAGCATGACAACTGGCGACCGTGCGTAAATAGGTTTTTCAACAATCTCATTATTAAATAAATGGTTGTCTGTCAAGAAAATCACCAACGTAATGGCGAACTCCCGAACCAAATCCAAATAGATTCTTTAACTATCTCAATCCTTACTGCTCCATAGATATGATTTGAGAGAATCTTTATGTTACCCTTCTTGTATATCTCTAAAACATCTTCATCTGGCTCTTCACCAGTGTTAATTAAGGCATAGGTTGGCTGAACCTTTCTTATCAATTCATTATGTGGATTTGGCAATGATGGTTTATCTCCTCTGATAGAGAGACCGTGATGTGGTATCTGTAAAATATCCGCCCTAATATCAATATCCTCGTTCTGAGTTAGCCATTCAATACCCTTTCTCTCAATATCGCCGGTGAGAAGGATTGTTCTGTTCAGGTATTTTATCTTCAGGCAGAGAGAGAAATCGTTTTCATCTTTAGAGGAAAAGCGAGAAACCACTGGAGGTGGGTTCAACACTTCAGCCGTGACCAGCGAGTCAAATTGAATCTGGTCGCCGAGAGCAACATTTTCCAGTTCTCTGCAATGACCTCTTAATAGTTTCATTACCCTTTTACCATTAGAGGTATAGTCAAAATAAGGGCTGACGAAGACCTTTTTCACCTTGAACCTCTCTATGATATTCGGCACACCATCAATATGGTCAAGATGAGAATGAGAAAGGATTAAGATATCTATTTCTCTAATTCCCCTACTCCAGAGGAAACGAGCAATAACATTGCTTCCGACATCACGCGGGCTTGCGGTTCCGGCATCATACAAGATGGTTTTGCCTTCCGGGGTCTCTATCACAAGACATGCCCCCTGTCTGACATCAAGCATCGTTATCGTAAGATTACCCTTACTTCTGGACAAACCGCTCAAAGATGCCCACCCAATAAATACCAGAATGAACAAGATATAGAACACTACAAAATAGGCAAGGCGGATTGCCTTAAGTTTATGCCTTATCAGATAGAGAAAAAATACCGCATAGAACAACCAGATAAAAACAGCAGGTGCATACTGCAGGTAAAAATAGGCAAAAGGTAGATGACTGAACAGTTTTGCGAGCCAAAACAAGCAATGAATTATCCCTGATAATAATGGTATAAAAAGCGAATAGACACCCGCTGAGATAAAAACAAGGTTGATAAATCCGACAAGCATTATGATAAAGATTAGAGGGGTAAGAACGAGATTGGCAAGAATACTTATCGGACTTATTATATTAAAATAACTAAAGACGATGAGGAAGATTCCTAATGTGACCGAGAGTGATACCGCAACACCATTATATAAATAATCTCTTAGAAAGATAATGATACGCTCTGGTATAGAGGGCTGAAGAAAATCAGGCAGGAGTTCTTTATTGTCATCACGGATGAATAGCGATAGGAAAAATGGCGTAAAATTGATGATGGACAGAACCGAGATAAAAGATAATTGAAACCCGATGTCAAATGTCTCTTGCGGATTATATAATGTGATAACCAGAGCAGATAGAGAAAGAGCATTAAGAGGATTGGGCTTGCGATTGAATATCTCGGCACCAAAATAGATGATGACCATTATCAATGCGCGGCTGATTGGCGTTGCCATTCCACTTAACAGGGCGTATAAAAGGGCTATTGCCATCAATAAGAGCGCTCTTGTTCTGCCTGTTATCCCCAATAGGCCCATAATGAGATAAAAGAACCCCGTCATCATTGCTAAATGTAATCCACTTACTGAAAGATAGTGAATAGTCCCCGTCTGTCTGAATACACTTTCTATTCTGTTTGATACCGCTGAACGTTCTCCTAAAAGAAGTGCCTTGAGCAATCCACTCTTCGCATCGTCCCGCCAGAGGCGAGGCTCTCGCCTCGTCTCCGCCGAGGCGGAGCGGGCGCCCGAATGGGCGGCAGCATCTTTCTGGGGATTGGGGAAATAATCGTCTATTCTACTGCTCAGGAATTCACGAATCTCCTGCAAACTACCCCACACTGTTTTATTAGAACCGAAAAGGTTTATATGATTAATGTGCTTGATTATCAGGGTTTTATGAATACTATTTCTCTTGAGAGAGAGCCGGGAATCAAATTCACCTGGATTAGTCGGCTCGGAAGGGCTGGAGATTCTACCAAGAACCCGCAGGCGATTGCCATATCTTATGAGATTATCAAGCGAGATTTTCTCAGATTCGTTATTTACAGAAAAACTGACCTTGATTTTCCCTGTAACAGAAACGTTTTCAGCGCCCCACGAAAGATGTTCTGTCTGAAGAATAAAATAACCACCCTCTTTGTCGTTTTCTCTTAATTCATTCTTGGGTGAATAATAGACGGGTTTTTCTGTGACCGTCCCTTCCAGATATACCGGCACATCTTCTGCTTGGAAATGGGCAATGTGGTTATCTGGTATCTGGCAGGAAGCAATGAGCCGAATTGTGCCTCCTAACAGACACAAGATTATCAGAAGAGCATCTGAAAATATGCTACTGCGTCCCTTATTGGGACGGAGAATCAACCCCAATACCAAGAGGATTACAAAGCAGACAAAAACCACTGATACTATTCTTGAAAGGGATTCAATCTTCAGCGAAAAGGCAAGATAATCAGATATCACAATCCCGCTCAAGAATGCAATGGCAATGGGAAAAAAGGGGGTCGGTAAAGGATTATCTCTTTTCATAAATCAAAATGTAACCACAGATTTCACTCTATGAACCCTGACGCCCGTACAGCTTGCCCGTATGGGGGCGGAACGGGCAGATTACACCGATTTGCCTTCTGTAAACCAACAATAATCTGCGAAATCTGTGTAATCTGTGGTTACCGTTAATTATGTATTGCGTCACCCGAATTCCTTTCTTTACTCCTCAATCAGTTTGATTTGCTCATCTTTAGATGGGAAAATCGTCTTTTGATTTCTTTCCGATGTCACGGGTAAATATGGGACGGGTTCCTCTCTTACTAAAATATCTTTCCTTCTCCAGAATTTCTTGATAGCCGTGCCATAAACCAATACTTTATCATTGTGTTTTTTAACCTCCGTTATTTCGTTAAAAAGTAAGGCGACAATCTGTTTCTTGTTTAGCCAGAACTTTACCTGGCGGTAGTGGACATTGCTATCGTTTCTCATTTCAATTTCACCTACAGTTTTATTGTTAATCTTAAAAACCACCTTTTGATTTGGCTCCTGTCCTGCAGTTCTCGCCTGTGAATTTTCAGCAATCATATTCTCTGATAAGATATTAACAATATCTCTTGACCAATAGACGTAGAATTTACCTTCCTGTTTTATGACCAGATAATTCACCTCACCGCTGTTAAACATTGCCTTGTCAATAAAAGCAGAAATCCTGCTTTTATTCTTTAACTTATTGCATAACTCCGTCATCGGACGCTGTAATTTATCTTTATATAGTTTCTTGCTTTTCTGGTATTTGCTGAAAGAGTCAGGGAAACATTCTATGCATTCAAGCAGTAATTGACCGATTCCATTCATTGCCCTGAATGAATAATCCTGTTCAAATCTCGTCTTGCCGTATAGGAAAATTTGCCACTTCTTTTCGCCGCTTTTAACGGAATATGAATCACCGCTTTTATCTATCACATCTTTTTTGGCGGTGAAGTCATTGCGATAGTCGTCCCTGAGTCCTATTAGTTTGGCAAATTCCCTGGCGTCCAGATGTCCTTGTCGTTTGACAAAACTCGCTTTTTCCGACGACATCGCTCTCTTTTTATTCATATTTCACTATTAATATTTCGTGGGATTGCTTAACGTGGTTTCTATTTCCGTTTTTACGGTTCAGTCCGATTCTCGTTTCTCCCTGTCCCATTGTATATTGCCAGGATACATCCATAATTTTACATTTCGCATACCATTCTCTTATGGTGGAACAATCATTATATGACAAGATAAAACCGCCCTTGTGGCGATTTAGCAACAAATCCCGCAATTTTTGGTGGTTAAAATTATTGTGATGTATTGGGAAATTGCGTTGGGGATATATCCCGCGGAACATCTTGCTATCGCCTTCCAAATAATAAGGTGGGTCGCAATATAGAAAATCCCTGTTAAATCTGGGAATTACATTCTCAAAGGTATCGCATTCCACAGAGATATTTTTTACATCAAATTCCCTGACCCTTTCTATCATTGAGTAATATCTGTTCTTATTCTCATAAATTTTAGCCATCCATCCTAAAAAACCCGGCCCGTACGAGAGGTTATGATTAAAATAGTAAGATACGGCGAGTTCAAGAGGGGAGAGTATAACTTTCTTTTTCCAGTGGGATTTTAACCTGTCTTTTACTTCCTTGTATTGGTCTTTAGTAGGATGTAGCGACAATAACCTGCGATACAATTTTCCCGGTTCTGCTATCTGAATCTGCCAGTAATTTACCAGAATATCAAAAATATCAAACCCTAAAATTTCAATGCCTAATTCTTTCGCCAATGCGATTTCAACCGAACCACCGCCTATAAAAGGAGAAACTACTCTTTTAATATTATCTGGTATAAATTCAACGATAAATCCTACCGCAAGGCTTTTCCCTCCTGCATAGCGAATCGGCGAGCCCAGATACCGCTTATATTTGTTTTTTCCCTTAGGGCTTTTCAACCTGTTGAGAAGAGTATTTTTGCGTTCAGATAAGGTCTGGGGAAATAAATCCAGGAATTGTAAAGGGTGTCTCCTTTTTTTTGCTTGTAATAAATTAGTTGCCATATTGATAGCCATGCAATCATATACATTGCATCCGATATCCGTCATATCAAACCTAAATTATGATTTTCTTGCCTATTTAAGATACTACAATAGATAAAAAGTTAAACTGAGTCAAGAAAATATCTATTTTTCTCTAAAATTCTATCACGATACATTAGCCAAGGACTATTTTGGTTCGCTAATGGTAATTTTACCCTTTTTGGACAACAGTTTACCTGTTCTCGCCACATTTCAACCTGAATTTAGTTTGTTCCTTTTGTCTTTCAACCCGTATCTGGACATAGCCGATGAATATTATCCAATAGACACTTAAACATCTTTTCATTACCCCGCTTTATTTCACTGGTATTAACCGCCCTACAAAAGATGAACTTCG
>JASEHY010000115.1 GCA_030018555.1 Planctomycetota bacterium | reverse complement strand
ATAAACCACACCACCGGCATCAGTATCATCGTAGTAGATTTTTATTTGCATAGTACCTGAAAAAGGCGTAAAAAATGATATTTTCTTTAACAACAAATAACCGAAATAGCTTGTAATTCCTATGGAAATCACCTATAAAATGGGTAATAAAACTGTCCTGGCAGAACCTTACCCTAGGGTTAACTTTGTGCCCGATGCCAAAAGGAATCAGAATTTTACATCTCTCCTTTGGAGAACGCAATCTCACTCACTTTGGTGGAATCTTTCTCATTCACCAGTTTTGCAAGAAGCTAAGACTCAAATGGCATTTGCAGAAAAAGGTTCTTTTTCATCAACGTTCCAGTCGTTATCACCCGACAGAATTAATCTTGGCTATCATTTATGCCTTGATTGCCGGTATTCACCGTTTAAGCAAGACAAAAATTCTCCAAGGCAATGGTGCCTTTCAACAAATCATAGGCTTGAAGAACTTTCCTTACTCCGGCAGTTTAAGGCGTTTCTTAAAAAGAGTCAATCCCAAAACAATTCAGGATATCAACAAAGTTCACGATTACCTAAGACTAAAGATGTTTTATTTACCCCAACCTCGCACCGGCCTACTCTTCGATTTCGACTCGTCCGTTCTTACCCTCTACGGCAAGTTTATCGAAGGAGCCAAAGTAGGCTACAACCCTCACAAAAGAGGCGCGCGTTCTTATCATCCTTTACTTTGCTTCGAATCTCACTCCAAAGACTTCTGGCATGGTATCTTAAGGCCAGGAGATGCATACACCTCTACGGGTTCAGTAGAGTTCTTAAAGTCATGTTTAGACAAAGTTCCTCCTTATATCTATCGTATTCGCCTCCGCGCCGACTCTGGCTTCTTCGACCACAAATTTATCGAACCCCTCGAAGAGGCAAAGATCGGCTATTGTATTGTAGCCAAAATGACCAATCCCATCAAAAACAAAGTAGAGGCTCTTCGTTATCACAAGTTCAAGAAAGACTGGACAGTAGCCGAGTTTTTCTACCAACCGTATCGCTGGAAGAAACCACATCGTTTTGTCGTGATTCGCAGACCTTTACCCGAAAAAGACTCAGACCAACTTACCCTCTTTACCCTAAAGCGTTGTGCTTATCAAGTGTTTGTAACCAACCTTCCTTTAAGAGCAGAAAAGATCTGGTACTTCTACAAACCTCGAGCAGCTATAGAAGTTCTCATCAGAGAACTCAAAGAAAGCTATGCTCTTGGTCGAATTCCGACCAACAACTTCCAGGCGAACCAAGCTTATTTTTCTTTACTCCTTTTTGCTTACAATATCGTCAACTGGTTCAAGAGACTTTGTCTACCACCGAGATTTCAGAATGCCACATTAGAAACCATTCGGACAGAATTTGTGGTGTTACCAGCCAGATTAGTCAAATCAAAGAACCAGAATATACTCAAATTGCCAGCAGAATATATTTCCAAACAAACTTTAGAACACATTATCCAGAAAATTGAGAAGATAAAATCTTTATGATTTTTGCACTTTGCTAAAAATTTTAGGGTTGAAGAACCCGAAACCCCAGTGTTTATGCGGTCTTCATATTTGAAGCATCAATTTTCACGCCTTTTTCAGGTAATATTAGATGCGCCATTATATTCGGATATTAAACCATTTTACCCGATACAAAACAATCCTTTTTATCAGCCGCTTTACTCTCAACAAATTTATACCTTTTGTTCTTGGTCGTTTTTAGTAGGAGTAGTATTATATATAATAATGGTTATCAAATTCAGGAATAAAACGAAACATATATGAACCCATGACAAATAAAGGAATAATTACGATTGGTATTAATGGTGCTGGCGGACGAATGGGATACTCACTTGTTCGTCTAATATCCGAATCTAAAGACCTCCAACTTCTGGTTGCCATAGACCGTCCTGACCATCCCCGGATAGGAGAAGATATTAGTATTATCGCAGGTCTCGGAAAGAGTTTAGATGTGAAACTCTCTTGCGTTCAGGATAGAAAAGTAGATGTTATAATTGATTTTTCTCATCCTGAAGGGACGATGACGGTTCTTAAAAACTGCCTTAAATATAAATCCGCCCTTTTAGTCGGCACTACAGGATTAAGCAAAGAGCAGATAAACAAGGTCAAACAGGCAAGTAAGAAGATACCGTGTCTGATAAGTCCTAATATGAGCGCGGGCGCGAATCTATTATTCATCCTTGCCCCTCAGATAGCAAAACTATTAGGTCCTGATTATGATATTGAGATAGTGGAAACCCATCACCGATTTAAGAAAGACGCACCGAGTGGCACAGCAATCCGACTTGCAGATAATATCACTGCCAGGATAGGGAAGAAAATTCCCATCCATTCTCTACGAGTAGGGGATGTAGTAGGCGACCATATGGTAGTGTATAGTTGTCTCGGTGAGCGGATAGAGTTAACACATCGGGTGCATACCAGAGATGTCTTTGCCCGCGGTGCCTTACAGGCGGCTCGTTTCCTCGCTCACGTCAGAGCAGGTCTATACACAATATCTGATGTGCTGAAAGGGAAGAAATAGCCATTTCTATTGTGTCCCAAGCGGCAGGAATGGCGGGTAATCCCTCGCTATGCTCCCGCCCCTCGGGGCGAGGCTCGCCAACCCGTCCCGAACCGACGGGCCGGGACGGCGGCGGGATAAGTGTGACCCCTAACGGGGCGAGCATCAGTGGAGCAGTCCCGTCAGGGACTAATTCTGGCGCCGTTGGCGTCATCAAAATCGCACTAATAAAGTCGTATGGGTCATAAAACATCAGAATTATCAGGTATCTGTTTTCATTCCACTTCCATCTATACGCTACTGGAAGAAATCGGCCGTGGTGGGATGGGTATTGTTTTCTTATCCGAGAAGGATAACGAGGGCGTAAAAGATTCTGTGGTCTTGAAAAGCATCAGAACACTTTCTAAAAAACACGAAGAACGTCTGCGTCAGGAAGCTAATATTGCCACCTGTTTGAGGCACGAGAACATCGTTAAAACCTACGGGTTAGAATCCATCCCCTTTCGCATCCTGCCGTTAGAGTTTATTAAGGAATTAGAAGGACTGTCGTTTAACCGGGAACGCGTACGTTATAATCGTTTTTCACTGATACGTCGTCTAATGAGCATCACTTTTTATAAGAAACTGATTTTCCCTCGCTCCCGCACAGAAACACATAAGAGTGATAAAAAACTATTTTTTATCGCGATGGATTATATCCAGGGAACAAATTTAAGAACATTGCACGACCAACATCGTAATTCCGGGTTATTATTACCCTGCCCATTAGCGGGGTTTATTATTTCCCGAATGGCACGGGCATTAAGTTATGCACATCAATATATTGTCCACCGTGATGTCTCACCGGAAAATATTCTGATTAACGACCAAGGGGTATGTAAACTTAGTGATTTCGGTGTGGCAGCTGCTGATGAGGAGGAAATGAAGTCATTCGCGGGGAAGTTGAGTTTTATGGCGCCAGAACAGATTAGGCATCAACCGATTGACGCCCGGGCAGATATTTTCGCACTCGGACTCGTGGCTTATGAGATTGTTACCGGTATCCGTCTCTATGAAACACCGTTAAATCTTTCTTTCAACGAACAGCGAAAGTACATCATTAAGAAAATGGATGAACAGATTATTCCACCACACCAAATCTCTTCCGATGTGCCGGAGATATTTTCGCAGATTATTATGAAGATGTTAGTCAAAGATAAGGACAAACGATTCCAGAATATGTTTGATGTGGGCGATACATTGGAACAGAAATATATCTATGCCAGAGGTTTCGGTCCGACCAATAACAGTCTGCAGGCTTACATAGAAATATTCCGCAAGGACTTCAAAGAATACAATCAAGAGCAACTACGGCAGTTAAATTTCCTCAAAAACCAAGAGGGTAAGTTATTCCTTACACGACATATCACCCGACCAGTTAATGATTAATAGTAATATATTAGCGGATTGAAGTAGCCGTCCTAACATTATGTCAAAACGATTACTCATATCCCTATGTCATTCCTGCGGAAGCAGGAATCCAGTTGGTATGCTATGGTATCTGGATTCCCACTTTCGTGTGAATGACGTTGGAGGGAGAACTTCATTCGGCTAAATAATTACGATTTCTTTAATCCATCCGCCTCCAAGAACCATATCATTATCATAAAACACCGCTGCTTGACCAGGGGTTATAGCAGGTTGTGGTGTCTCAAATCTAACTCTAACGGTGTTGTTGTCAAGTATGGTAATCTCTGCCTTTGCCTGTTTGTGTAAATACCTGATTTTTATCTCTGCCTTAAGAGTTTTCAGAGATTTTATTTCGTCTTCTGCTAAGGTAATCCAGTTAACATCATCTGCTATAAAAGTAGTCTGATAAATGTCATCCTTTGAGCCAACTACGATGGTATTAGTTTGTGGGATGATTGCCGTGACATAGGCGGGTGAACCAAGAGCGATACCCAAGCCGTGTCGCTGACCGATGGTGAACAATTGATATCCCTCGTGTTTTCCAATAATCTCATCTTTGAGATTCCTGATTTTTCCTTCTTTAATATGGCCTCTTAGACGCTCTTTTATTAGAGTGCGATAATCATTGCCCGGCACAAAACAGACATCCTGGCTTTCTAATTTGTCTTTGATTGGCAAATCTATTTCACGGGCTATTTTTCTCACTTCGTCTTTATTCAATTCGTCCAGAGGAAGCAAGACACGAGATAGTTGTTGTTGCGATAGCGGAAAAAGCACATATGATTGGTCTTTAGTTTTATCCACGCCTTTGGTTAAGAGATAGCGGTTATTTCTTTTACTAATTCTGGCATAATGACCTGTCGCTATATTATCGGCATCCAATTTATCAGCATACTCCAATAACTTACCGAATTTAAGATACTGGTTACACTTAATACAGGGGTTGGGGGTTCTGCCCGCATCGTATTCACAGATGAAATAATTTATCAATTGCTCAAACTCGTTCTTGAAGTCAAGGACAGAGAAATTGATGTCCAGCAAATCAGCGACATTTCGGGCGTCTCGGGCATCGTAGATGCTACAGCATGCCTTGCGTTTGGGTGGCATTTTCTCTAAACAACTGCCTAAACTCATAAAAAGCCCGGTGACCTCAAAGCCCTGCTCTTTGAGAA
>JASEHY010000114.1 GCA_030018555.1 Planctomycetota bacterium | reverse complement strand
TGACTGTTTCATATTTCTTAGATGCCTTGATTCCCACAAAATCCCACACCGCTGCCCAGAAATCAGGGATGTTATTTACTGACCAGTCGTAGAGTTCATTATAGGCACAAAAGTTCTTGCCGTAGCGTTTATTTATGAAGGTGATGAACTTTGTTATATTGGCGTTTTTGATTAGTTCGGCTGATGGTTGCCAGAGTAACTTACCCATAATATTCTCCTTATGATGTCTTGTATAGTATAATCTCCACTGAATACGAGTTGTAGATTAGAAGTTTAACTTGAAACCTATTTACTATAGTTACCATAAGATTTCAACTAAAAATATTGACAAAATCTTGCATATTTGTTTTATATAAGATAATTGACGATAAAGATACAAATATGCGTTGTCCTTATTGTAAAAAAGAGACAGATGAAGTAATAGACTCGCGCTCGTGTGATAATGGCTTCACTATCAGACGAAGGCGAGAATGCCCCTCCTGTTCACGGCGATATACTACTTATGAACAAAGAAAAGAGGTGTCATTAAAAGTCCGCAAAAAAGATGGTTCACGTCAACCATTCAATTCTCGGAAAATTCTTGATGGACTGGTCAGAGCCTGCGTAAAAAGAAACATCTCTATGGAAAAACTTAACGAAGTCCTATCAAGGATGGAAAAGATTATCTACGACAAATTTGACCGTGAAGTGCCATCAAGAGAAATCGGTGAAATAGTGCTGAAAGAACTTAAAACTCTTGACCAGGTTGCTTATGTCAGATTCGCCTCAGTATATAGAGAATTCAAGGATGTCAACCACTTTATGCGGGAATTAAAAAATGTGCATAAGAAAGTGTAGGTGTGTTTATGAAAGTGCTTGTCTGCGATAAGATTGAGAATACTGCAATAGAAAAGATGCGTAAAAACGGTCTAAATGTTGATGATAAAGCAGGCATCTCTCCACAGGATTTGCTGAATGTGGTCGGTGATTACGATGTATTGGTGGTTCGCAGTGCAACAAAGGTTACTAAAGAGGTGATTGAAAAAGGAAAGCGTCTAAAACTTATTGTCCGCGGCGGTGTAGGGATGGATAATATTGACGCCGAGGCAGCCAGAAATGCCAATATTCGTGTGGATAATACCCCTGAAGCGTCTTCCATCTCTGTGGCTGAACTAACTATCGGAATGATGTTTGCCCTTGCCAGAAAACTCACCATTGCTGATAGCACTATGAAACAGGGCAGGTGGGAAAAGAAAAGATTAGAAGGCAGTGAACTATATAAGAAGACATTAGGACTTATCGGCGTCGGCAGGATTGGCTTTGAGGTCGCTAAAAGAGCGATTGCATTAGGAATGACCGTTGTCGGTTATGACCCCTATCTTAACCCGATTCCATCCCATATTACCAATGCAGGAATAAAAATGGTTTCCTCTCTTGATGAAATCTACGTCCAGAGCGATTATATCTCGTTACATCTACCCTATACACAGGAAAATAAGAATATGATTAACCAATCATCTCTGGCTAAGATGAAGAAAACGGTTTATATTATTAACTGCGCAAGGGGTGGCTTGATTGATGAGAAAGCCCTATCTGAGGCAATAAAATCAGGCACCATTGCCGGCGCAGCGGTAGATGTATTTGAGAAAGAACCGATTTTGCCTGACAATCCACTTGTCAGTGTGGGGGAAAAGATATTACTTGTGCCACATCTCGGTGCCTCTTCTGTTGAAGGACAGGGCAGGGTCGGTGATGCGGTCGCTGAGAAACTTATTGCCTTTGCTAAGAAATAACTATGCCCGAACTCCAGATTACCACTAAAAAGTTAGATGAGCATATTTATCTTATCGCCCTTAAAGGAGTTCTGGATAACCAAACCGCAGGAATACTCTCCGAGACATTTTATAATTTCTTCTCTCAAAATATCTGGAATTTCGTGGTTGACCTTTCAGAACTCACTTATCTGGGCAGTGCTGGCGTAGGGCTTTTTATATCTTTATTGGATACCCTTGAGGAGCATAAAGGCAACATCGTCTTTATACACCCGCAGGAAAATGTCAATGAGGTATTCAAACTCTTCAAGCTCGCAACATTCTTCAGTATTACTGCTAATTTAGAGGAAGGTGTGCGAGAATTAAAGAATCTGAGTCATTAATGGAGAAGAAGAGATGACTGATGTCCTGCCGTTTTATGGAATATTTTATAACAAATCCCGACTCGGTAAGATACCTGCCCGACCTGGCGTCCGGTCAGGCGGGAAAGACCACAATTTAGTCCTGACCCAGCCCTACGATAAGATTACCTCCCAGATGCAAGAAGCATACTACAAAAGACATCCCTATAATATAATCAGAGTTACCAAAGGTAAAGACTGTAAGGGCGATAACGACTCCAATAATAAATATACCAGAGCAAATGAGTATCTCAACAACTGGCTGAAGAAGAAAATACTCGTCAGGGACAACAAACGGGCAATCTACGGCTATTATCAGGAATATCTCTCACCTCCTTGCAGTGAGCGTAGCGAACCTGTGCAGGGAGATAGAGAGAATAGGGTGGAAACAAGAAGGGGTTTTATTGCCCTGATGCGACTGGTTGATTTCGGTAAAGGGGGAGTTCATCCTCACGAAAGAACATTACTCAAACCTAAAATGGACCGGCTCAACCTGATGCGTGCAACAGGTGGCTCAACAGGCCAAATCTTTATGCTCTATTCTGACCAGCAACTTGTTATCAATTCCGCCTTGGATAAGGTTACAACCAGAAGAGAACCTGATATCAAATTAACAGATGAATATGGCGTAACCCATAAACTCTGGAAAGTAACAGACCCCAAAATAATTAAAACGGTTCAGAATACGATGAGAAAAAGGGATGTTTTCATTGCTGATGGGCATCATCGTTACGAAACCGCTCTCAATTACCGTAATGAGATGCGTGCATTAGGATTAGAATGCATCGGTAACGAATCCTATGAGAACAGAATGATGACCTTTGTCAATATGGATGATAAGGGATTAACGATTCTACCAACGCATCGGCTTGTTTTTGGGCTGAAGAATTTATCACTCAAGCAATTTATCAATAAGATAGAACCGTATTTCTGGCTGAACGAGTACCCTTTTCGCACTCCTGCTGAGGAAAAGAATGCCCGTATTGATATGCTGGAAGACCTCAAAATGACAGGCATCACCGCACATGCCTTCGGCGTCGCTCTCAGAGGAGTAAAAAAACATATCCTTCTCACCCTCAAAGACGAGAAAATAATGGATAGAGTGTTCAAGAACGAGAAGCACTCTCATCCCTGGAAAAGATTGGATGTAACCATATTACACTCCTTGATTCTGGAGAAATTATTGGGTATTACTAAAGAAGAGATTGCCCAAGAGGAAAAGGTCAATTATGTCCGCTCTGGAGACGAGGCGATTGACAATATCATTATGGGGCAAAACAATATCCTTCCTTACCCATCCCGCCTTAGCGGGATAGGGAAAAACAGCCCTTACCAGATGGCTTTCTTGCTCAATCCTACTAAAATTGAAGAAGTGCAAAAGGTTTCTATAGGTGGCGAACGAATGCCCCAGAAATCTACCGATTTCTACCCGAAACTACTCAGCGGTATCGTAATTAGTAAAATAAACTTTAAGTAGTTAAGGAAAATAGACCTTTTTACCGCAAAGGCGTAAAGGTCGCAAAGTAGGGGCCCCTACAATATTATTTCCTTTGTGTCTTTGTGGCTAACAAGAAAGGAGAATGCTATGCATAAGAAACTCTTTATCCCGGGTCCGGTAGAGGTCTACCCCGAGGTGTTAAACGCAATGGCAACACCAATGATAGGGCATCGCACCAAAGAATATGCTGACCTGCACGGTGCGGTCAAGACCAAACTACAGCAATTGCTCTATACTAAAAACAAGATATTTCTGGTTACCGCTTCAGGCACCGGCATAATGGAGGCATGTGTTCGTAATTGTGTTAATAAAAGAGCCGCACATTTTGTCTGCGGTGAATTCGGAGAAAGATGGTTCGGCATCTCAGTTGCTAACGGCAAGGAAGCCGACAAGTTTGATGTGCCGTTAGGCAAGGCAATCAAGCCAGAGATGGTTGATAACGGCTTAAAAACAGGCGATTATGACACGGTTTTTATTACCCATAACGAAACATCTGTTGGTGTGATGAACCCATTGTCTGAAATCGCCGAGGTGGTCAAGAAATATCCTGATGTCCTTCTGATAGTAGATGCGGTAAGTTCAATGGGCGGAGTGAAAATAGAAGTGGACAAGTGGGGCATTGATGTCTGTTTATCAAGCACCCAGAAGGGCTTTGCATTACCCCCGGGCTTTGCCGTCTGTTCCGTCAGCAATCGGGCTTTAGAAAAAGCAAAACAGGTCAAAAACCGTGGATATTACTTTGACTTCCTGGAATTTGACAACTTTGACGCCAAGAACCAGACCCCGACCACGCCATCTGTCTCGCACCTCTTTGCCTTAAACTACCAATTAGACCAGATATTCAAAGAAGGACTGGAAAAGAGATTCAACAGACATAAGGAACTTGCTCAAATCTGTCGTGACTGGGTCAGAAATAACAACTTTAGATTATTCACTGAACCGGGCTATGAATCTATTACGATGACCACCGCAGACAACACCCGCAATATCAATATTGCCAAACTCAATGAGGAATTGGGTAAAGTTGGCTATATGATATCTGCTGGTTATGGCAAACTCAAAGATACGACTTTCCGCATTGCTCATATGGGCGATACCACCACACAGGAACTCAGGGAACTACTTTCCACGATGGAGAGTATAATTAGGGTCTGCTGAAAAATAGAGAATATGTCTTAAAACCATTGTAATATCAGGACAAAGTGGTATGATGTAGTCATTTCCTAAGAGAGAAAATGCAAGGAAAAATAGCAAAAGCACATAAAACCCTTGCACTTTTCCAACTGAAAAGGAGACCATATGTCATACCAAACTAAAGACCATTTTACAGGTAACTTATTCAAAGAAATACTGCCTTATGGTGGGAAACTAAATCTTGAGAATCGGTGGATTAAATTGAGTAGTTTAGTACCGTGGCAGGTCTTAGAGGAAATCTACCAGAAATATTTTAGTCCTTTAGCCCGGATTATTCACAAAAAAAGTAGCGGATTGCCGTAAAACCCTTATAATATAAG
>JASEHY010000113.1 GCA_030018555.1 Planctomycetota bacterium | reverse complement strand
CCCCCCGATTATCATAAGGGAAAACTACTGCGGGAATTAAATAACTTCCTTCTCTTGACGAGCCAACAAGGCAAACATACGGTAATTATTATTGATGAAGCACAAGCAATAGAGGATGAAGGGTTATTTGAAGGGTTGCGGTTGTTGCTGAACTTCCAGTTAAACAATCGGTTTTTACTGACACTTCTTTTATTCGGTCAACCCGAATTAAGACAGAAGATTTCCCGGGTCAAACAATTGGAACAAAGATTAGCCGTGCGATATCATTTGAATCATCTTTCCGAAGAGGAAACTATCAGTTATATTAAATATCGCTGTAAGGTTGCGACCGAAGGGAGTCCCGTCAAAGGGACGACCGAAGGAAGTCCCGTAGGGGCGGATGTGGAACGAGAATTATTCTCCACTTCCGCTTATCAATCCATCTATCATTTTTCAGATGGCGTTCCCCGCCTGATTAATACCATCTGCGATATTGCCCTCCTATCAGGAATGAGTCAGCAAGTCCAGATAATAGATAATGATATTATTGAAGATGTGGCTCAAGATATGAACCTGATAAAAGAGGTGAGTGTGGCAGGAGAAAGACACTGAAATGGTTCGGTTTGCAAACATATTCAAACAGCCCTTCGCTGCGGCTCAGGACAAGCCCGATAGTAAAAAAGATACGCCCGCGGTTCCGCCGGTTATTCCTGAGAAGGTGCGACTAATCAGAGCGGAAGAGGATGAGCGTCCTGTTTCGCCGGCACAGCCAACCCCGATGGGAGAGGTTATTGAACATAAACCTGGCGTAAGTTTTTCGGATAGTATGCGCCAGACACCAGAAACCCTATCAAAAATCTTCCCTCAGGACAATGAGGCAAAATCAAAAAAAGCCCATAATTTATATCAGCAATTAAGCCAGAGTACCATAAAAATTATAGGAGAAGTCCACACCCTGGAAGACCTGAAGAAACCCATCTATTCTGAATTCCTGACTTCTCTGAACGAGGCGATTAATTTTATTATTACCGGAGAACGGGCTTTACTTGACCTGACCAACCAATCTGTTGCCATAGAGCAACTTAAGTATCATTCAATGAATGTGGGGATTATTTCGCTCTATCTTGGCCTGTCTGCGTCCAGATGTCCATCGGGACAGGCAGGTCGGGACAAGAAATATAACAAATCAAATTTAGTGGAGTTGGGATGCCTGGCGTTTTTACATGAATTAAAAGAAGTAATTGCACCTTTACCCCAGAAGATGCCACCCGTTCCAGAAACAAGCACCCCGATATTCATCGGGGGACAATTTCATCCCACATTATCAGAATTAAAAAACACCTATTCGTCAACCAATCTCATCCTCCAGTATTTAATGAATGCCCCGAATGTTTTCGGGGTCTCCGCTACGCTCCGACATTCGGCAACTCCTCAACTCAAAAGAGACCCCCAGGAAATCCTTGGTTATATCGACATTATTCGTCTCGCTGATACTTATGAGACACTCTGCCATCCGGGTCTATACCGAAAAAAAATGTCTCCGCATTTAGTGATTAAACAACTGATTAACTCAAGTGAAGATCTTGATAGAAACTTAGTAAGGATGTTGGTTAGACTTGTCGGGATGTATCCGGTAGGCAGTTGTGTCCGACTTAACACAAGCGAGATTGGCTGGGTGGTCAGAGGGAATAGCGAAGCCCCTTTGCGACCGACCGTTCAGATTATTCCTGATGAGGAAATGGAACATGACGGCTTTAGCGCCAAAGAAAAACAGCCCTATCCAAAAATCATTGACCTCGCCACCAACCAACTTATATATATTGCTAATATCTTATCCGATAATTCGCAGGACGCCATATCGGGAACGAGTAATCCTAAGTAGTGGGTCTTCAACTTTTATTTTGAGACTGTTGACAAACTTATTTGTGTCTCGTCGTCGGCTGTCATGCTGTCCCGAATGCTTTCGGGATCAGCATCTCATTAGACCCTGATCCCGAAAGCATTCAGGACAGGATGACCCCGCCGAGGCGGGGGGACTTTGTCAACAGTCTCAAACTAAAAACGCTAAACTCTAAAAACCCCCAACTCTGGCCCTTGCCCAGGCATCCGCTTTAGCAATATTCTCAAGTGTCAATTTGAGTGGTTTATGTTTTAGCAAAACCCTGCTAACAGATTCAGTAATATCGGTAAATCTAATCCTTTTCTTTAAGAATAAATTTACCGCCTCTTCATTGGCAGCATTAAGAACCGCGCCACTTGTCCCGCCCCGGCGGATAACTTCATAGCCAAGTAATAAGGCAGGAAATTTCTTCGTATCTGGTTTCAAGAAAGTAAATTGGAATTTCGGATTTGGAATTTGGAATACTGGTTTTATCTGGGAATTAAACCGCCGAGGATGGGTGAGGGCATATTGTATCGGCAGACGCATATCGGGCTGGTTCATCTGGGCTATGATGGAGCCATCCGCAAATTCCACCATCGCATGCACGACAGATTGAGGATGAATCAGCACTTCTATCTTCTCTGCCGGGATATTAAATAGATAATGTGCTTCAATAATCTCTAATGCCTTATTCATAAGGGTAGCAGAGTCAATAGAGATTTTATTGCCCATTTTATAGGTGGGGTGTCTCAGTGCCATAGAGGGAGTAACCCTTTTTAATTCCTGTTTAGACAAGTTATAGAAAGGACCACCAGAAGCAGTGATGATAACTCTTTTTACCCCGCACATAAACGGCTTATTAATCCCCGTGGGACAAAAGCCAGCGGTTCTGCCATTTATGTGCGGGGTTATTATCTGAAATAGCCCACTGTGTTCACTGTCAACGGGTATAATTTTCTTGAATCCGTTAAGGGTTCTCAATAATTCACCTGCGATAACTAACGATTCTTTATTTGCCAGAAGCACGGTCTTATTATGCTTTATCGCCCACAGGGTCGGATATAACCCTTTTGCTCCAGAGATAGCAGAAACAACTATATCAACATCATGGGCGGATACAGTCTCTCTTATGGCTTCGTCTCCGAGAAGAAGTTTAGTTCTACAGTATTTCCCTCTACGACGCTCTTCCTGGAATAGAATATTCTTTAAGGTGGAAAAAGCCGAATAGTCATTTATTATTGCTATTTCAGGCGAGAACCTTCTTATCTGGTTGAGAGTT
The DNA here is from genome assembly GCA_030018555.1 of Planctomycetota bacterium. Taxonomy (GTDB): domain Bacteria; phylum Planctomycetota; class MHYJ01; order JACQXL01; family JACQXL01; genus Yes70-35. The sequence continues at coordinate 2,047 of JASEHY010000113.1, read as the reverse complement.
ATCTGCCAGTTGGAGTTATTAACAATGGCTTTAATATGGAAATGATGGCCGTTGCTATTCAGGTTATTTATAACTGATAAGGTGTTCTGACCGACAGAGCCAGATGCCCCCAGTATCACGATATTCTTTCTTGTCATGCCTGAGGCAGACTCGCCTTGGCGAGCAGTGAGTCCCCCGATGTTACATCGGGGGATAAACCCAGCGAACCTGTTGGATTTTGTCATAATATTACCTGATAAGCCCTGACACCCTTTTCTTTACCCTTAAGTTGGACCAAACCTAAATCTTTTACTTGAATATCGTGGGGCTGGATTGCCTTGAAGGTTTGCTCTCCGATAACAATCTGATTTGCCTCTCCGAATTGATTCAAGCGGTAAGAAGCAAAGCGGCTGGCAACATTAACCGTATCGCCAAGCACAGTATATTCTATCCGTTTCTTAGAACCGATATTGCCTGCGACAACCATCCCGGTATTCACTCCAATTCGGACAGAATAACTTACTTTTCTGTCAACTTGAGCGGCTAAGGTCTGGAGAATCTTCATAGCGCATTTTACTGCATTTATGCCGTGGTCTTTTGACTCCACCGGCGCACCGAATATAGCCATAATTGCATCACCAATATACTTATTTACACTTCCTTTATATTCAAAAACAGCGTTGGTGGCGGTCTCAAAGTATTCATTAAGCATCTCGGCAATATCCGGCGGAGACAACTTCTCTGACAGCGGGGTGAAGTTCTGAATATCAGCATATAAAACTGTTATTTCTCTTTCTTCCGCAGCGAAGTCAGTAGAGCCCTTGGAGATGATAAGTTCCACAATATCAGGGGAATGGTATCGCTCTAAATTGCCACGCACAAGCGCCTCTTTCTTGAGATTCGTATAAAGTTCATCCTGCTTTATCCTGATAGCAATCTGGTTGCCGAAGGCGGTTAATAAGTCCAAATCGTCATTGGTAAAACAGTGAGCGTGCATCTGGTTGTCAAGATAAATAACGCCGAGAACATCCTCTTTTTCCCAGAGAGGCACACATATTGCGGAGCGGATACTTTGCTGGGCAATTGACATACCGGCTGAAAATCTCGTATCGCTCATCGCATCTGTTGTAATAATAGATACTTTATCACTTACTACTTTATTGACAATCGTGCTTGACACGGTAATATGTTCTTTCAACTCCTTTTGTAGACGGGTACGGCTGAGATAAGGAACGATTTTGCCGCTCTCTTTATCAAGCAACATAACAACACCTCTATCCGTCTTAATAAAATCAAATATAGAATACATTGCTGTATCAAGCACTTCTTTAAGTGTTGTTGCGGAGGAAACCGCCTTGCCCAATTGATATAAAATAAAGAATCTCTTATTCTCCTTCTTTTTCTCCAAATCCATAGTGAAAGGGGCAGCGGCAAGTGATTGGCCGGCATCCTGCATATCCTTTATATTCAGACGATATTCTAAAGGCATTTCACTTACCTTTTTTACCACATCACTTGAAGAGATGCCAGGTGATGGCGGGACCATAGAAGGTGGGTCTCTGAAAATAAGAGTGGTCATCCCTATCTGGATTTCATCATTGTCCTTTAGAACAACGAGTTGGTCGGGTTTAATGGTTTGCTTGTTAACGATAGTGCCATTAGAACTTCCCATATCTGTAATTATATAATCAGTTCCCTGTTTTTTAATCTCACAATGCCGACGGGAAGCCAGATTATCGGGAATCTCTAAATCGTTACCAACAGTCCCTCTGCCCAATAAAAGGGCAGGTTTATTAATGACAACCTCTTTTATGACCTTGTTATCTTTTTTTATCACTAAACTTGGCATATTTTATTATTATAATTATTATATTTTGCCTGTCTTATAAGTCAATAAATAATTGACTACGTTCCAGAGAGGAAATATATTATATGTAAAGATGAAATACACTTCTTTCCTGATTATTATCACCCACCGGGTGACCCTGTGGGTCATCTGTGTCTTTCTTGCAGTGAACGTAGCGAACTTGTTAGTAGGTTGTTCTTACTATAAAGAAGAGAGAGATAA
>JASEHY010000112.1 GCA_030018555.1 Planctomycetota bacterium | reverse complement strand
CATTGGAGATTACCGGGTGTGGAGTCAGCACCAACCACATACATATATTGTGAGCCAATGGCGATATTCCAGGCGATATCCTGACTGCTCGGATTACTTATCACGATACCACTTGTGCCAAAGGTTGGTACGACACTGCCACTGGGAGGTGGCCCAGGCGGTGGTGGCGGGGGAGGAGGTGGTGGAGGCGGTGGTGGTGGCGGAGCGGTGGTTGAGAAACTCCAGACAGTCCCGGTTGTTACTCCTGCCTGGTTCCGGGCGTCTATCCGCCAGAAATAAGTTGTATTGTAAGAGAGCCCTCCCGGGCTATAAGTGGTGGCCGTGGTAGTAGTAACATATTCGGGCGGGTTGGTCGTGCCGAAATAGATATCATAAGAAGTAGCACCTGAAGAGATTTCCCAACTTAATTCCTGAGGGATAGAGACATTAATGGCGGCGTCCTCCGGGGTTGGCGAAATAACCTGTGCCGGAGGAAAAAGGGGTGCCTCCGCGGTGGTAAAACTCCAGACATCACCCGGTGTTCCACCGAGGATATTTCTGGAGTCAATCCGCCAATAGTAGCGAGTATAGTAATTCAGGATACCCGGATTATAGTATGGGTCAATAACATTAATCTTATATTCGGGCGGGTTGGTCGTGCCGAAGTAAATATCGTAAGAAGTAGCACCTTCTGCCGGTGTCCACCATAATTGTACAATAACAGGGATGTTAGGAGCATCATTGTCTGGTGTCAGATAGATTGCCTGTGCGGGGGGGGCGGTGGGCGCTTGCTCGGTAGTGAAACGCCAGACATCGCCTGTGGTTGTTCCTATGGAATTTCTGGCGTCAACCCGCCAGTAATAAGTTGTCCCATAAGAAAGTTCTGAAGTGCTACAAATTGTTTCCGGGGTCTCTGCTATCCAGGACAACTGGGTTTCTTCCTGACCGAAATAGATGTGGTAGGAGGTAGCGCCGGCGGCCGGCTCCCAATTCAAACTGACCGTAAAGGGAAGGTTGATTTCTTCATCAAGAGGGGCAAGTAAGGTTGCTTTCGGCGGGGCTTGGGGGGCACTACTGCCTGTCCTGACGTTAGAACCGAAGTCAAAACATCCACCATAGTTAAAGACGGTCAGATAGACAATAACTATCAAGCATACTAAAAGTCTAATCCATTTAATCATAATTTTCACTCTCCTTCTCACTCTATATTGTTGTAAAATATGTAATTCCTGATAAAGATATCTTATATTAGATGTTTTGTCAAGTTTATTATGGTAGAATTGATTAAGACTCGGTTTGGTTGGTGTGCAGTGATTAGTGATGGCGCCTCTGGCGCCATTAAAGAGGTTGTTCTGCCCTCACCAGATAAAGGTAAGATTATGAGAAGATTGGCACAAAGGGGCTATAAAGATAACCTTATGAAATTTCCCTTATCAATCTTCGCCAGAGACCTGCTGAATTATTTTAATGGTAAAAAGGTTGATTTTCAGTATGAAATTGATTTAAATAGATACTCCAATTTTGAACGAGCAGTATATAGGGTCTTAAGAGGTATCCCTTATGGAAAGAGGCGAACTTATCAATGGGTGGCAAGAAAGGTTGGCTCGCCGAGAGCAATCCGTGCTGTAGGTAACGCTCTGGCAAAGAATCCCTTACCGATTATTATACCGTGCCATAGAATTATTCGTTCAGATGGTTCTCTGGGTAATTTCTCTGCGCTGGGTGGTATCAAACTGAAAGAAGGTCTCTTGAGAATGGAGGGAGTGATACACTGATGGATAAACGAACACTATTATTTATCTTATTATCAGTTCTTATCTGGTTCGGCTATATTTATTTTATAGCACCGCTCTTTGTCCAGAAAGAGCAAAAGCCCTCTGTTACAGAAACACCAACACAACCATCCCGCCAAGATAGTCTATCTTCTCCGCAGGAGACCAAAGAGGGGGAGGGGGGGATAGATTCTAAACGGGCTGAAAGCACGAAAGAATCACCTGCTTTTCAGCACCCTGCCGATATTCCCTTAAAATATAAGACATTAGAAAACCCTCATTTACGGGCTGTTATTACCAATAAAGGTGCTGTTATAGAGTCGCTGACCTTAAAGCATTATCAATCAGTTCTAACCGATAGCAATCTATCTTTGATAAATTCTAATAGTGCATTGTCGGTTAAACTATTATCATCTTCTCTTGAACTCCAGAATGCTTTCTGGGAAGTGATGGACGAGACAGATTCACTTACCCTTCGGACAGTGAGCCCTTCCTACGACCCTGAAGGGTCTCAGGACGAGAACCCTGAAGGGCAGGGCGAATCTGTAAAACTACGATATACTACCTCTGAAGGACTAATCATCTACAAAACCTTTGCCTTAAGCAAGCACAATTACGCATTAGATTTTGCGATTGGTCTGGAAAACATTTCCTCCATACCGATTACTTCTGCCTTTTATATCAAAGGGACAGAGAATATTCCGCCAGAATCTTATGACCATACCGATATCACCGGCTTATACTCTTATACCAACCCGCCCTTATTAGAAAACTCTTTCCCGGTTGCCGGAAAGGACATCAAATGGTATGTAGAAGCACACCCTTCTCCTGCCAAATTAAAGGAAAACAACAATTCTTTAACCCTTATTCGCGGGAAGAACAATGTTTGTTGGAGCGGTATTGCCAACAAGTATTTTGCTACTATTCTCGTGCCGCTATCTATTGCGGATATGAGTATTTACGGCTTTGACCTCCTCCTCCCCCCTATTGCAAACCCGGTTACTAATACTAACCTGTCCGGCGCTCAGGCAGGGGTTAGTCCAAACATCGGTTTCTATCTCCAGACAAAAGAATTTATTATTAAACCAGCCGAGACAAAACAAATAGGATTTATCTTTTATGCCGGCCCGAAAAAGGCGTCAGAATTAGCCCCTTTTTCCCATTTAGGATTTGACAGGATTCTCTCTTACGGCTGGTTTGGGGTAATCAGCAAAATCATCCTCTGGATTCTCTTTGGACTTTATAAGATGTTCCATAACTATGGCACCGCTATCGTTGTTCTTACCGTTCTTATAAAACTCGTGCTGTTTCCCCTCTCCAAAAAAGGGCAGGTTTCTATGTATCACCTCCAGAAGTTACAACCTCGTATAAAGGCATTACAGGAGCAGTATAAAAATGACAAGAGAAAATTTGGTGAAGAACAACTGAAACTCTGGAAGGAGTATGGTGTTAATCCATTAAGCGGGTGTCTGCCGATGTTCTTACAGATACCTGTTTTTATCGGGTTATATTGGGGGCTGGCACAGGCGATAGAATTAAGACAGGCACCTTTTACACTCTGGATTACAGACCTTTCACAGCCAGACCGTTTGTGCAGGTTACCATTTCCCATTCTGGGCGCTGAATATTTGCATGTCCTCCCTCTCGTTATGACCCTCTCATGGTTGATACAATCGTTAACGCAGCCGAAATCACCTGACCCCCAAGCCCGTCAGCAACAGAAACTCTTCATCTTTATGCCACTCATTTTTGGAATCTTGTTCTATAATGTTCCATCGGGCTTGACCCTTTACTGGTTCACCAGCACGCTTTTAGGCGTCGTAGAACAACTCATTATAAAGAAATATTATTTTAGATAAGCCGTCGGCTCCCGGAATTTAACAACAGGATTAAACTGATTAGACTTTTCCGTTAAATCCGCTTAATCCTGTTGTTGTTTTTCCTGACAATACTTTTAGATTTGATATAAAGGATTCCGAGTTAATAAATGAGTATTGTGTCCCCAGATTATGGTTAAAAATCCATTTCTCTCTTGACATATCATTTTGTGTTGCTATAATACAATATATCTATGCCAGAGATTTGCAGGTTTTTCGGGATTATTATTGCGCTATATTACAACGACCATGAACCGCCACACTTCCACGCAAAGTATGGGGAACAGGTTAGCGCGTTTTCTATCTCGGAATTAAAACTCATTGAGGGCAGTTTGCCCAAACGAATCATCTCGCTCGTTCTGGAATGGGCATTTGAACACCGTGAGGAATTAATGCAAGACTGGAATCTGGCAATGGCGAAGAAGCCCTTGCATAAAATTGCACCATTAGCATAGGAGAAAATTATTATGCATTTTGTCAAAGAGGTCAATTATGTATCCGACTATAAACTGTTAATAAGTTTTGAAGACGGCACGGTTAAACTTGTTGATTTGGCATCGTATCTGGATGGGGAAATCTTTGAACCGCTAAAAGATAAGAACTACTTTAAAACAGTTCGGGTCAACCCGGATATTGACACCATCGTCTGGGAAAACGGGGCGGATGTATCGCCGGACTTTTTGTATGCAATAGGAGTGGTGCCGTCACAAGAGATGGTTTTTGTGGTTCGGGATAAGACACGAAGTTAAGTAACATACACTTTATTCTCCTTCGCCGAATACCCTGCGGTCTTGCCGCAGGGATGAAGGCGAGGAGAACCCTCCAAATCTTCAGCGAAGGAGGGTTGACACTTGTCGGCTACGGAGAATAAACTTTTACCCCAAGATACCCTGTGCTCTTGGCACAGGGTAGTTTATCGTTTATCGTGCGAAACCGGAGGGGGACACTTCCCACCGGTTGTAACGTGAATTTTCTCGTGGGACACATTTTTCTCGTGGGACACATTTGACCGGCTGGAATGGGCTATTTGCCTATGATGCAGGGTATGGTTTTTAGAAAATAGGGGTAATTAGCGGGTTGTGAGGACATTCCCTAATTCGGGGGATAGATTTTAGAAACATGGCGTCAGTTAACCCAAATAAATAGCCCTACGCAGGGGGTTGAATGCCTGCCCGCCTTTGGAGGGTGTCCCACGGGTAAAAATATTTTAGCCACAGATTATCCGCCAGAGGCGGATCTGCCTATGGCATGACACAGATGAACACGGATTGAGCGGATTGAGAAAGTATTAGAAAATACTGAAAATACTTGACAGTGTTATAAAAATAAACTACTCTACGACAATATGGCAGTTATTCAGAAAGAGATTAGGTTAGAGGGTTCGCTGGGCAAGAAAGAAGTAGTGGCATTATTTGACAGCGGTGCGAGTTATTCTTGTCTTTCGTCTGAAACTGCCCGACACTTAGGAAATATAGAACCATTACCTCAACTACTGGAATTCGGCACTGCTGAAGATGGGCGAAAAGTATCCGCTAAGGAATGTATTCGACTTAACTTCTACATCAATGGTTA
>JASEHY010000111.1 GCA_030018555.1 Planctomycetota bacterium | reverse complement strand
CCTTGTATTATAAGACATTCAAGCAATTTTGCCTACTCATTTTCGTGTTTAATATGACGGATACGGGTCCGGTTATGTCTCTGGTAGTAATCTTTTTTGCTTTAGAGATATTTAATAGACCTTCAAACCCTTCCCTTATTCCTATCACTTCCCATCCGCGATTAAAAGCGCTCTTGACAACGGCGCGTATAACAGCATTAAGGCCTGGTGCATCACCGCCACCTGTTAAAACACCAATTCGTTTTATCTTTTTTATAATACTCCTTCTGTCATATTGCTCATCTCATTGACCGGTGATACACACCTTGCCTCTAATCCCGTTATTTACGCGGGGTTCCTGATGCCATTTTTACAAAGCACCTGCCCAGCAGAGTTAAAGACCAACGGTTCTGTTTTCCAAAAACCGTCTCCTGCAAAGAGAGTAAAATAGCCCCTTTCAGCCCCGAAATAATCGGGACTCCGTTGCGACTTAGCCCGCGGTGTGTGTCACCGTCATTTGTGTTATTTCTTGCTACCAGTTACTCTAAAGAAAGAGAAAAGTTAACAGATAAATACTAAACACAAATAGGACGAGTAGAGTGAATGACACGAATAAAACCACAGATTACACAGATTTCTGTTCAGATAAAAATCAGTGTTTATCTGTGGTTTCATTAAACTCTGTGTTCTCTGTAACTCTGTGGCTGATTTTATACTAAAATATATCCCCTTTCTCTGTTATTTTTTCATCCTCGTATTTGCTGACGAGTCGGCGATAGATTTCTTGATTGACGCAGTTAATCACACCCATCATACGATTGTAATTGAAATAGGAAGCAGAATAAAGTTCCTTGAGCATCACAGAGATGCAGTAATTGAGACAGCCATCAACTTTTTCATCTGGAGTGGTTTTGAGTTTCTTTATCAGGGCGTTTAGTTCGGGAGCAAGATTCTTGCGATTATTCTTATCTATATATGGCATAGGGCACTCCTTTATTCTACACAAGATTGTCAAGAATTGTCATAAATGGTCAGACATAGTCAAGTGTAGTAATTTAACAATACTTGACGACACTTGACCATATTTGACTATACTTGACTCACAAGGTTTTTAGTATTTACCACATTGAGTTTGTTGAATAGGAAACTGACTTTGTCTTCCAGTGCCTGTGTGATTGGGGCAAGTTTGTCTGTCGGCATATTCCACATCTGCTTCTTGAATGGTCCGAATGCCTTTTTGCGGGTCTTGTAAAGGAATTGCTCTTCGGTGTCTTGTGCCTTTCGTTCATCAGAGTGATTCTTGAGAAGATGGTCATCTATCTGCTTTAATAAGTCAGCAGGGAAGGATGGATGTTCATAGATTATATTCTGGAAGCCGGTCGCTAAATGCACTTCTGCAGTGCCGTGTAAGGGGAATTTATCAAAGGCGTCGTCAGGTAAAGTGGATGCACCGTGCTGGACTGCGCCAGCCATCCCGAATTCCTGACGGGCAATCTCGGAGAGATTCCTCAGCGTCTCAAAATCAAGCGAAACATGAGCAATAGAGCCATCTGGCAGAACCACTCCACCGTGCTTTGTGCCGGTCTGAACACTTATCTTTGAAAGCCCGAAAGTTCCTGATGGAAGGAACGAATGATATTGCTTCATAAAAGCCCTGAGTTCTTCTGGTGTGCTATTCTGTTTGCCCACCTCTCCAATCTCACCACCTACAGAAATAGTAATACCTGCAGGTTGTAGAGAGCGAATCCAGACGGTCATCTCTGCCGTGATTCTGGCATTGAGCATCTGCTGTTCTTCCACAGTCGGTTTAGTTAAATCTACCAGAGTAGAAGCATCAATATCAATATTATAGAAACCCGCCTCTATTGCCTTTTTGATAAGGTCTTTAAGCTCCTGTAGTTCTGTTTCCGGTGCGGCGCGGTATTTCTTGGAAGAGACCTGAAAATGGTCGCCCTGGATAAAGACATTACCTTTGAATCCCTCTTTGATAGCGGCTGCGAGAATAGCGGTAACGTATTCCTCGGGAGTCTGTTGAGTATAACGCATTTCACTACGGGCAATCTCAAAGATAAATAGACCGACATTATTCTTTATCGCAGAACGAAAGATGGCACGGGCAGCCTCATAGGTAATACCACGGATATTCATCGCCGGCACGGTCTTATTATGCTCCAGACCCTTTGCGAAAGATTCATAGACTTTCTGGGTACTATCTGGAACTATCCCTAACTCTCTTGCTGATTCTCTGATAAGCCACGAGACCTTCTTTTTTGTATTCAGATTATCGCTGAATACATAAGTATAGATGAGATTATCAACTTCTGATTTCAGAGATGGGTGATTGATTATTCTGATAGTATTGTCAGGAAAGAGGTCAATAATGCCGATAATACTATCGCGTATGTCTTGTTGGGTTGAGTATATTTTCATAACACCTCCTTAACGTTGCGTTCTGCATCTGGAAATATAAACCACAGATACACACTGATAAAATCTGTGTCCATCTGTGTTAATCTGCCCGTTCCGGGTTCTGCTTCGCATCCTGAGGATGCTCTGCATCCGAAGGGTCGCTCAGCCCTTCAGGGTTCTCGTCCACCCCGAAAGCATTCGGGGAGGGTCGTGGGAAGAACCCGCCCAGCACATAATTTATGTGCTGGGTCCTCGCCCTGAGGACCCGTCAGGGTCCGAAGGGTCAGGGTTCGTAGAGTGGTTGCAGTTTTCTTGCTTACCACATAGATATAGATTTTATCCAGATAAATTTATTGAGGAATTCTTCTTTAGTAAGTTTAGCCGCACGACAGAGTTTATCAAGTTGTTCTGGGTCATTGAAATCGCTCTTTTCCAATCTTATCATATAAGAACGAGCCACCTCATATGATTCTGTATTAACATCCACATAGCGGACTTTAGTCTTGCCGGTAAGCGGGTCAAGGATATCAGGGAAACAAATAGGAGTAATCTTGCCGCCCTGCAGACAGACCATTGCTCCGCTACCACCCTGCTGAAGGAATTTACTGGCGCCGTAGCCAAGGTCTCGTGTATATTCGCAGTCATACGGGACTGGCGGAGCGCATCTTAATTCATAGCCAATATCTTTGTCCACAATAGTAATCTTGATACCTCTTGAGTCAAGCCGTTCCTTGACCTCGTTCTTGATGAATTTGCCCAAATCTATTTCCGAAAGCCGCAGGTGGTCATGTTCATCTTTCTCAACATCTCTTAAACACGGGTCATCGGGCGAGAGTCTTTCCGCCAGACCTTCTGCGAGGATAGCCACACCGTGTTCCCTGCCCATAGCAAGCCGTTTGATAATTGCGCCTTCTAAAATATCGCTTATCTGTGATAAAGTAATGGTTCGCTCCTTGAATTCCTCTGCAATAACACTGATGGTTGCGCCAGATGCCTTACCGATACTTAAAGCCAGATGTCCTGCCTTCCTTCCCATCGCTACAATAAAATACCAGCGATTGGTGGTAGAGGCATCTTCCATAATATTCTGGATAATCTGGACGCCAACCTGTCTAGCGGTATGGAATCCAAAGGTTGACCTGTTCTCAGGTAAGGGCAAATCATTATCTATTGTCTTTGGCACATGGACAATCCGTATCTTTCCTTCAGTCTCTTTTGAGATGACGCTGGCACTATAAGCGGTATCATCACCGCCGATGGTTATGAATTTATCAATAGATAATTTCAATAATGAATCTATGACATTCTTTATTTTGGTTTTGTCTTTGGTTGGATTTTCTCTTGAGGTGCGAATGATTGAACCGCCATCAAAATGGATACGGGAGACCGAATTTATGGTAAGAGGTACGACCTTAGTGATATCGTTTATGGCGAGATGCTTGAAGCCGTCAAGGATACCGATTACTTTCCAGCCGTAATTGATTGATTCAATGGTCGCGGCGCTGATGACGCCGTTTATCCCTGGCGCAGGACCACCACCTACTAATATGCCAAGGAATTTTTCGCTATCGTTTGACTTCTGCATATCTTTAATGTAGTATAAATAAAGATAATGTCAAGTTTTTAGACACAGATAACAGTATCAGAAATATCAGGTATTATGAAAAGACTAGTCGGCTATTTTCTTAAAGGGTTATTGTTTGTAGTCCCGCTGGTAATTACAATCTATGTCTTATATCTTATCTTTATTAAGATAGACGGATTATTTCGTATTCCTATTCCCGGCGTGGGGTTCGTTTTGATTTTTATTGTAATCACCCTTGTTGGGTTTCTTACTTCTGTTTTTATCACCAGACATCTGGTAAAAATGGTTGATACTCTATTTAATCGCCTGCCGTTTGTAAAACTACTCTATTCCGCAGTAAAGGATTTGATGAATGCCTTTGTCGGTGATAAAAAGATGTTTGATAAACCGGTTCTGGTAACTATTTCTCCAGATTCTAATATCAGGATAATCGGCTTCATTACCAGAGGTAATCTGGAATCATTCGGATTAAAAGAAAATGTTGCGGTGTATGTGCCTCAGGCATACAACTTTGCGGGGAATCTTATTATTGTCCCGCGGGAACAAATAACACCTATAAACAAAGACGGTTCGGAGGTAATGGCTTTTATAGTCTCTGCCGGTGTTTCTGGTAAAAATTAGAGAGCAAATCCTTCCGTAAGCGATAATTTTGAGAAAGGGGGACGGTAGTCTTGGGGGTAAAATGAACACTTTCAGGGTTTAGAAGTGGTTTTACTCTCACCACACCGGTATTGGCAGGATATGGTCTATAATTGATATCTGGATATCAATATTATCAGCGGTTACTTTATTAAGTGGATTAATCGCATTCTTGTCCATTAAGAACCCTATGCCGGTTATAACCGACTTACGGACTTCTCTATTGTTATCTTTTGCTGATTCTACAAATGCCTTGGCTGACGCTCTATCCCCAACCAGCCCCAACGTGTGTAAAGCGTATGCTCTCAAATATATATCCTTGGATTTTATATGCTCCTGCAACTTGGCTAAAACCTCTTTTCTTTTACCTAACATCGTTAAGGCAAGAGATAGATTAGTATAAGCGGTCATCGCTAAATTCTTATCTGCCTTAGACCATATCTTCTGAAGTATCTCCACCGTTTTTTGGTCTTGCTCCCCGAAAGCATTCGGGGAAGTCTCGTCAGTACTCGCCTCGTCTCCGAGTCGGAACGGTCGGGCGGAAATCATCCCTGCTGATAATATCAGGTATGGTGTCAGGGTTACATCAGTATGTAGTTTTT
>JASEHY010000110.1 GCA_030018555.1 Planctomycetota bacterium | reverse complement strand
TAAATCATTTACTTGAGAAGTGTGGGTATTAATCCACTAAAATGTCGGAAGAACCGAAAACTTAAGTTAAAGAAGCACTTATAAAGGACTAAAAACAGGGAGATATTACTATGATAGAAATTAAGGATGTATCCAAAATTGTGGATAATCTTATCTCGCGAGATGGCGGGCTTTTAATCACTGTTTTAGAAGATATCCAGGAACATTATCGTTACCTGCCGGAAGAAGTCCTCAGGGAGGTATCCAGAAGATTAAACATACCCTTAAGAGATGTCTACGGCGTAGCCACTTTTTACAGCGCCTTCAGTTTGACTCCCAAGGGCAATCATATTATTACGGTTTGTCTTGGGACAGCCTGCCATGTGCGCGGAGGTGCAAGGATAGTGGATTCACTTTCCAATGAATTGGGAATACAACCCGGTGAGACAACTCCGGATAGGGATTTTTCATTGGAAACGGTTAATTGCCTTGGGTGTTGCGCTATCGGGCCGATTGCCTTGTTGGATGGCACCTATTACGGGGAAATGACTCCTCAAAAAGCACTCAAACTACTTGAAAATGTAACATCGGAGAAAAAAGATGACAAAATTAAAATCGGTAAAAGAACTGGAAGATTTGCAAACAAAGTTAGTCAAAAACAGAAAAGATTCAGATAAAATCGTTATTTCCATATCATCTGGAACCTGCGGTCAGGCGCGCGGTTCCCTGAATCTGGTAGAGGCATTTAAGAAGGCAATTAAAGGACGTGAAAACAAAATCTCTATCAAGGTAACAGGTTGCCATGGATTTTGCAATGCCGAACCGAATGTCGTTATATTTCCTAATGAGGTTTTTTACAGTAACCTTAAGCCGGAAGACGCCGCTAAAATAGTGGAAGCTACCCTAAAAGGCGAAATCGTTAACGACCTTCTTTACCAAGAAAATAATAAAAGGTTTACTCACTTTAATGATATTCCGTTCTATAAAGCCCAACTTCGCACTTTATTGGGAGACAATCCTTTGATAGACCCGGTTAACATAGATGATTATCTGGCACAGGGCGGATACAAATCATTAGTCAAGGCATTAAAAATGGAACCGGGGAAGATAATTGAGGAAATAAAACGCTCCGGATTACGCGGTCGGGGCGGTGCTGGTTTCCCGACAGGTCTAAAGTGGGAAATTGTCCGGAAGCAAAAAGGCGATATAAAATATATTATCTGTAATGGTGATGAAGGTGACCCGGGTGCATATATGGATAGAAGTATTCTGGAAAGCAATCCCCATCTGGTCATTGAAGGAATGATTATCGGCGCCTATGCAATGGGTGCAACCGAAGGATGGTTGTATGTGCGAAATGAGTATCCGCTGGCCGTGAAGAATTTACTCGTTGCGCTTAACCAAACAAGGAAACAGGGATTACTGGGTAATAATATCCTGAACAGCAGATTCAATTTTGATATTAAGATGGCAAAAGGCGCTGGTGCCTTTGTCTGTGGAGAGGAAACCGCTCTTATTGCATCAATAGAAGATAAAAGAGGAATGCCTAAACAACGACCGCCCTTCCCGGCACAGCAGGGACTTTTTGGCAAGCCTACAAATATTAATAATGTGGAAACATGGGCTGATGTAACCAGGATAATAGACAAAGGCGCTGATTGGTTTGCCGGTATCGGTACGAAGACTAGTAAAGGAACGAAGATTTTCTCATTGGTTGGCAAAATCAAAAATAGCGGTTTGGTTGAGGTGCCGATGGGTATCACCCTCGATAAAATTGTATTTGACATTGGCGGTGGCGCCCAAAGCGGCAAGGAAGTAAAAGCCATCCAGAATGGTGGACCTTCAGGAGGATGTATTCCAAAAGAATTATTCAATCTGCCTGTAGATTACGAGTCACTAACCAGTGCAGGTGCAATAATGGGGTCCGGTGGAATGATTGTCATGGATGAAAACACCTGTATGGTGGATACCGCCAAGTATTTTACCAACTTTCTTCAGAGTGAATCATGTGGTAAATGTGTTACCTGTCGGGAAGGTACACAGAGAATGTATGAAATTCTTAACAATATTACCGAAGGCAATGGGCAGGAAGAAGATTTAACACTCTTAGAAGACTTGGGTAAAGTAGTCAAAGAAGTTTCACTTTGCGGACTGGGACAGACCGCACCTAACCCGCTTCTTTCTACCCTACGCTATTTTAAGGATGAATACTTAGCGCATATCAAAGAAAAGAAATGCCCCGCAGGGGTATGCAAAGCACTTATAAGATATACTATATCTGTAGAAACCTGTACTGGTTGTGGATTATGCAAAAAGAATTGTCCTCAGGACGCGATAGAAGGAGAAAAAAAGAAACTACATGTTATTGAGGAAGATAAATGTATCAAATGCGGGATATGCTTTGATGTCTGCAAGTCTAACGCCGTTAATAAAATAACCGGTAAGGAAGGTGTTCTATGCCTAAAGTAAAGATTGATGGACTTGAATTTGACGCCCCGGAGAAATGGTCCGTTCTTGAAGTAGCAAGGTTCCTGGGATTGGAGATTCCAACTCTCTGTTACAACGAAGGCCTTTCTGCTTGGGGTGGATGCCGGTTGTGCCTGGTGGAAATCGGGACAGGCGACCGGACTAAACTTGTTACTTCCTGCACCTATCCGGCAGAAGAAGGACTGGTAGTAAAGACATCCTCAAAACGCGTTGTAAATGCACGGAAAATGGTTTTGGAACTTCTGATTGCCCAATGCCCAACTTCAAGAACACTGCAGGACCTTGCAGCAAAGATGGGATTGAAACAGGTCAGATTCAAACCCAAATGGGAGAAATGCATTTATTGCGGATTATGTGTCAGGATGTGCGAAGAGCAAATGATGGCAAAAGCCATTGGGTTCACCAATCGTGGCAATAAATTAAAGATTAACACACCCTTTAATAAAACCTCTGACGAATGCAGGAGATGCGGCGCTTGTATGTATATATGTCCGGTCTGCACGGTAAGATGCGAAGGTGCTAATCCAAAAGATGTATTATGCGGCCGGTGTGAAAATTCGTTACAGCCGACTTGCATTGATATTAACGATTCTTATAATTGCTGGATGGGATTAAAAGGTGAATGCGGGACTTGCGCCAAAGAAAAACTAACAGTTAAGTAATCCCGTCCCGTCCCGAAGGCCTTCGGGACGGGACGGGATAACTCGCTGTAACGCCCATACGGGCTAACAGCGAGTAAGAAAGGAGTTTATTATGAGTTTAACCAAACTGAATGCTACGGCAGCAACCTTGACCAAGAATAGAACCGAGGGCTCTGTGGTTCCTGCCAGTGGAATGTGTGTTACTTGCATTGATGGATGCATCGGGATGTGTGAAATAGGCAAGTCTGCTTATCGCGGGCACGAAGTAATTTATCCACAGCCATTCGGAATCATCACATCAGCCGGTGAAAAGAATTACCCCGTTGATTATTCACACTTTACCATTATAAGCGGCGTGATTGGTGCTGAAGGAATTGAAGCAGACAGTGATAAAGCAATCTTCCCGTCGGTTAAACTGGAAGTAGTTATCGGCAATGATAAGAAACTAAAATTCCGTTATCCTTGGTTAATTTCAGGCATTGGCTCCACGGATATTGCTAAAAATAACTGGGAAGGATTAGCTATCGGCTCTGCTATTTCCGGCACGGGCTTGACAATCGGTGAAAACGTAGTAGGTATGGATACAGCATCAGTCATTAAAAGTGGTCGTGTGATAGATACGGTTGATTTGAAGCGTCGCGTAAAACTCTATACGGATTATCAACATGATGGTTACGGTGCCATTATTGTCCAGGCAAACGTTGAAGATACGAGATTAGGCGTTCAGGAATATGCTATTGAGAAACTTGGTGTTAAATGCGTGGAAATGAAATGGGGCCAGGGTGCCAAGAATATCGGCGGCGAAGTGAAAATAAAAGACCTGAAAAAAGCCCAGATGCTTTATGAAAGAGGATATGTCGTTCTGCCTAACCCAACCGACCCGAATGTTATCAAGGCATTTGAAAGAGGTTCGTTTAAGGAATTTGAACGTCATTCACGCGTAGGCATGGTCTCCGAAGAAGCATTTGCCAAGAGAGTGGAAGAATTACGCAAAGCCGGTGCAAAATACATATTCTTAAAGACAGGTGCTTCTCGGCCGGCAGCCCTGGCGCTGGCAATAAAATTCTCCTCCAAATATAAATTGGACTTGCTCACGATTGATGCGGCAGGCGGAGGCACCGGAATGAGCCCATGGAGAATGATGAATGAATGGGGTATTCCACCTGTTGAATTACATTCACTGGCTTATCAATATGCCAAACAACTATCTGACAAAGGCGAATATGTGCCTCCAATCGCGGTCGGCGGCGGATTTACCTTTGAAGACCAGATATTCAAAGGGTTAGCAATGGGCGCCCCCTTTGTAAAAATGATAGGTATGGCACGCGCTCCAATTGCTGCAGCCATGGTCGGCAAAACAATCGGGCGTTCAATTGAAGAACATCAAGTGCCGGTATATGTTGAAAGATTTGGCTCATCAAAAGATGAGATATTTGTTACGGCGGCTACTTTGCGCAAGGAATTAGGCAACGATGAGTTTGAAAAACTACCGACTGGGGCAATCGGTCTTTACACATATTACGAAAGGCTTGCGCAAGGACTGCGTCAATTAATGGCTGGATGCCGTAAGTTTTCGTTAGAATACATATCTCGTGATGATATCGCTACACTTACCCGCGAGGCAGCGGAAATTAGCGGCATTAAGTATGTGATGGATGTGGATAAGGCAGAGGTAGATAAGATTTTGGGATAATTTCCTAATGCATTATACGATTTTTCGGGGTGCACAAGACTTGGCTCTCTCGCCGACACCCCCTGACCCTTTCGCAAACGCTCCCTGACCATTTCGCAAATGCCTCCTACCACTCAAAGGGGGTGGGGGAGGGGGGCAGGGGTATCCCCCGTAAATGTTCACTGATGCCCGTATAGAGATGTTAGAATTTGATTATATCTTCCGGGTAAAGTTGAGCATATTTGTGAGGAAGAAAAGATTCTATTTGGTCTTGAGTTAAAATTCGTGTTTCTGTTTGGGCATATGCCATCAGATAACGTTTGAAAAATTTCTTGGGCTCAATATTATGTAACTTGCAGGTGGCTATCACCGAATAAAATATGGCTGTAGCTTCTGCACTCCTGTCGGAATGATTACCATAGAAGTTTTTTCTACCTACCACCGGGGTACG
>JASEHY010000010.1 GCA_030018555.1 Planctomycetota bacterium | reverse complement strand
GCGACCGTGCGTAATAGGTTTTTCAACAATCTCATATTATAAAACAAGAATGTGATGATACAGTCCTCTACTGTGTGCCTCGCGGATAGACTTTCATCACTCAATCGAATCTCTATGCAATTATATGAAATTACCTTTGAAGATTGCAACGACCCTCAATATGTTATTAATATGGACACTCTCCGGTTTGTCAAGGTCAACCGGGCATTTGTGAGGATGTCCGGCTATACCAAAGATGAACTTATTAATACTCTAAAATATTCTGACTTGATACTCAAGGAGGATATACCTCTATTAAAGCAGATAATTAAAAGACGAAGGGCAGGTGTTATTTCCGAGCGATATTCATTCAGGATAAAAACTAAATCACAAGGGGTTATCCCTGTGGAGGTTAGTGTTCGTTTGGTTAAGGTAGATAAAATAAATCTTGTTATTGGCTCGTGGCGGGATATGACCGAGAGGCAGTTATGGGAAAAGAGCATCAGAGAAAAAATCCAGGAACTGGCACAGGCAAACAACCGGATTTTGTTGCTGACCGAAAAAATAAAAGAGGCACCTAAAATAACCTCATCTTTATTGAGAACTCCTGATGAGACACACCTTGTGAAAAATGTTTGTCTTGCACTCACTGACCGCCGACAATTTAATTATGAATCAGCCGTAATATATCTTCTGGATAACCGATATCTGAGACACTGTTATGGCGTCCCTGACGCAAGACGCAAGACGCAAAACGCAACATGGTTGCCTGACAAAATAGATATTCGTAAGAATCACACGATTTCCAGGGCTTTCCGGCTCTTCGTTTCTGATAAAGACATCTTCTGGGATGAAACAAAAGGATGGGTAATATTGCCACTTGGAGGGAGGGAAAGAATACTGGGACTCATAATACTTAAAATAAACCAGAAGGAGAAAGAAGCAATAGAAGCAAACCCGACAACCAAAAAGGGCTATTATGATGTGCTTAAGACTCTGGTTAATTCTGTAGGGCTGGCGATAGAAAACATTCGTCTTGCGGAAGCCCTGAAAATACAGTCTATTCGTGATGGTCTAACCAACGTATATAATCGCAGATACTTTGAGAATACTTTTAATGAGGAATTTCAGCGGGCAAAACGTTACAAAAGAAGATTAGCGCTATTGTTCATTGACCTTGATAATTTTAAGTCCATCAATGATACCTACGGCCATAAACAGGGAGATAGTATTCTTAAGGAATTATCTGGAATACTGCAGAGATATTCTCGTAAGGCGGATTCTGTCTGCCGGTATGGCGGCGATGAGTTTGCCATAATCTTGCCAGAAACATCTTTAGAAGGAGCCCAGAACAAAGCCAGAAATATCATCAGCCGTGTTGAAGATTATCGTTTCACTAACCTGACTAATCCGAAAGACCATTTCAAAATAAGGATAAGTATCGGGATAAGCACAGTCTCTGACTCTTTTAAGACGCCAGACGAGATGGTCATCTCAGCGGATAAATCGCTATTTAAGAGCAAGGAAGGAAACCGCTATGCGTTACGAAGAACCGATTTATCGTCCTCCATCCGAGGCAGATAGTCTGCTGATTCAGGCAACTATCGGATGTCCACATAATAAATGCACCTTTTGTGGAATGTATAAAGACAAAACATTCCGTATCAGGTCGGTGCAAGAAATAAAAGAGGACATCCTTTTAGCAAAGCAATTTTACGGCGATACAGTTGAAAGTATCTTTTTCCCCGATGGGAATAGCATCATAATGAAGACCACTCAATTGGAAGAGATATTCAGATTTGCCCACCAGACTTTTCCGGGATTAAGAAGAATAACGATGTATGCTTCCGCAAAATTCCTAAGATTTAAGTCATTAGAAGACCTGAAACGGCTGAAAACCGCAGGATTAAACAGACTACATAAAGGGCTGGAAAGCGGTTATGACGAGATTCTTAAGAGGATCCAAAAGGGTGCAGATTCCAAATTGATGATAGAAACTGCATTGAGGGTAAAAAATGCAGGGATAGAATTGAGTGAATATGTATTGATAGGAATTGGTGGAAAGGACTTTTCCCGCGAGCATACGATGGCTACCGCCGATGTCCTCAATAAAATTGACCCTGATTTTATACGGCTACGAACTTGGGTTCCTGTCCCTAATGCCCCTCTTTACCAGGATTATCTGAGCGGTAAATTTCAACTCCTTTCACCACACGAGGCACTTAGAGAAACTCGTCTCCTTCTAGAACGCCTTGAGGTATCCTGCCTATTCTTGAGCGACCATATTTCTAATTTCGTAAATATTTCTGGACATTTACCTCGCGATAAGGAAAGTATGCTTTCTAAAATAGATGAGATGTTGGAATTGAGTGAAAGTCGTTTCAGACCTGCTATCATTGAAAATCTTTAGGGTTTAATTTATCGTATGGAATCCTGACCTGTCGTCAGGACAGGTTTCAAAGCCAGTCCCCCCTCACCTATCCTCTCCCCATAGGGGATAGGGAAAGGTGAGGGGACTAATTTATGGACATCAAAGATTCTGTATTAAAGGCGATATTGTTACTGGACTCTGCTAAAGACAATCAACAGATATTATTAGAAATCTCCGAGCAGATTTTGACCCACGCGGGTGCGCCGGGTTGTATCTTTTTTTCCTGCGAGACCGATGAGGTTATTCCTGATATCCTCACGGTCTTCTCGCCATCCAATGACCAAACCCCCTCTGGTATAAAACAGGAACCTATCAGCCATTTGGGTGCGGCACAGACTATGTCAAAGTGGGTGGCAGAAAACGGACGGCTCCTCATTCTTAATTCATCTGATAACGATATCCGTTATCAGGAAGAAATAAAGATGCTTGGTTCTCTATCAGTCCAAAAACCTGTTATTGCAAGCATACCTCTAATCTGCACAGGTTCCTTAATTGGTATTATGGATATCATTTTTAATCCTGTTAAAGCGGAACACCCCGAATGCCTTCGGGGTAACTGGGTTGAGGAAAAGATACAATCTCTAATACCTCTGATTAATATTGCCTCGTTGATTTACGCACGCCGATATAGTGATGGGCTAACAAAACTTGCTGAGGTATCGGTTCAGTTATTAGAGGGAAGAGATTATTATACGCACGGTCATTCTTTACGGGTCACAAATTACTGCCTGATGATTGCTGAGGAACTGGGTTTATCTGAAGTGCAGAAGCAAAAACTGCGGCTTGCCTCTTTACTTCACGACATCGGCAAATTATCCTTTTCTGATACTTTATTTAAGGCGGATAGAGCTCTTTCCAAATTAGAACTGAAACTTATTGAAATGCATCCTCTGGTCGGTGCAAATATTGTCTCCGAAATAAATAAAAGTATTGCCCTTATTATTCGCCATCACCACGAGCATTATGATGGAAGCGGTTACCCTCACGGGATAAAAGAGCAGAATATTCCGTTACTTTCAAGAATTATTGCGGTAAGCGATGCCCTTGATGCTATGCTATCCGAAAGACCATATCAAAAATCAATAGATATGAAGCATGCAATTGAGGAACTCAAGACACATAGCGGAACACAATTTGACCCGCTTATTGTGGATGTCCTCATCAGATGTTATCACCTCGGGAGACTGTCCAGCACCCAAATGGCTTACTAACCGCTGTAAAAAAGAGAACCGTCACTCTGCCATTTGGATGCTGGATAGACTTCTCAGTGCCTCTTGTAGATTATCAAATTGTTGTGATAATTCCCCTAATTTAGCGGTCTCTTTCTGGATAACCTCCTGCGGTGCTCTTGCGGTAAAATCCTTATTATCCAATTTGTTTCTCACTTTCTCAAGTTGTTCCTGCACCTTGGTCAGTCTGGACTGAAGCCGTTTCTTTTCTAACTCAACATCAATAATACCCTCCAGCGGAACAAATATTTTAAGCGCACCAACTATTTCTGTTACTGATTGAGATGGTCTGTCGGCTCTGACCGTCCATTCAATCCCCTTAAGGTTTGTCTGTTGGCTTATTAGATTCTGGTGTTCTTTTATCCCTCTTATTGCTTCATCTGATTCTGCACTGATAATACAATCCAGAGGCAGTTTTTTATCTATGTTCATTTTATTGCGGATATTCCGAACGCTCCTGATAATATCAATAATAACACCCATCCTCTTTTCTGTTTCTAAATCTATCAGAGAGGAGTCTGCTTCAGGCCATGGTGCGATTATCAGGGCATCACTTGAGAATATATCCTGATATTTTTCTCTGAACTTTTGCCATAATTCTTCGGTAATAAAGGGGATATAAGGATGAAGTAGTTTCAGGAGTCTGCTAAATATTTCTGGAATAATTGAGAGGGCTATATTATCATCGTTGCTGTAGAGTCTGGGTTTGATTATTTCCAGATACCAGTCGCATAAATCGCCCCAGAAGAAATGGTAGACAATATGTGCTGCCTCGCTGAACTCATAGGTCTCCAGCGCCCTGGTGTAATCTAAAATAGCAGTATTGAGCCGGATGAGAATCCAGCGGTCTTCAAATGCGTCGTGCGTCGTGGGTCTTGGGTCTTGCGTCTTTATATCTGACGCAGAACGCCAGACGTCTGACGCATTGACGCTGGTTAGCACCAATCTACTGGCATTCCAGAGTTTATTGCAGAAATTCCTGCCTGATTCATAGACCTCATCAGAAAGGTTAATATCACCACCAAGAGGGATATTAGCCATAATTCCGAAACGAAGGGCATCAGCACCATACTTGTTTATCAGGTTAAGGGGGTCAGGCGAATTGCCCAGTGATTTACTGAGTTTCCTCCCGATACTATCCCGAGCGATGCCGTGTATATAAATATCTCTGAAAGGCGCCCTGCCGGTGAATTCATACCCTGCCATTATCATCCTTGCTACCCAGAAAAACAGGATATCCTTGCCCGAGTTTAAGACGCTTGTTGGATAAAAATATTCCAAATCTTCTGTCTTCTCGGGCCAACCAAAGACTACAAACGGCCAGAGCCACGACGAAAACCATGTGTCTAACACATCCTCATCCTGCACTAAATTGGTAGAACCGCACTTCGGGCAGGCATTCGGCGTTTCTCTACTGGCAATAGGCGGACAGGACGAATTGCGAATTGCGGATTGCGAATTGCGGACTTCACTTAACCCCTGGCAATACCACACTGGTATCCGGTGTCCCCACCACAGTTGCCGAGAGATACACCAATCCCTGATATTCTCCAGCCAATTAAGATACACCTTTGTCCAGTGTGAAGGATAGAATTGTATTTCCGCCTTCCCCTCATCCCCTGCCACTGCCTTTATTGCCGGCTCTGTGAGAGGTTTCATCCTGACGAACCACTGCGTAGAAAGATACGGCTCAATCATTGTCTCACAGCGGTAGCAATGACCGACCGAGTGCAGATATTTTTCCTGCTTTTCCAGAAGTCCTTCTTCAGACAGCCGATTGATAATCCGTTTCCTGCATTCCAACCTATCCAGCCCCTTGTATTCACCGGCGTTCTCATTCATTTTGGCATCCGGAGCCATTACATTAATAAAGGCAAGGTTATGTTTCTGTCCCATCAGAAAGTCATTGGGGTCGTGGGCTGGCGTAACCTTAACCGCGCCCGAGCCGAAGTCCTTTTCCACTATCTCATCAGTAATAATGGGAATCTCACGGTTGACGATGGGCAAAATAAGAGTCTTACCGAGATATTCTTTATAACGATTATCTTGCGGATTGACCGCCACCGCAGTATCACCTAACATCGTCTCAGGCCTGGTCGTGGCGACCACGATGTAGCGTTGAGCGTTGAGCGTAGAGCGTGGAGTGTCCGCTATGCTCTTTGCTAATGGGTATCTAATCCAGTATAACCCGCCTTCTACCTCTTCGTATTCTACCTCTTCATCTGAAAGTGCGGTTAAGCATCTCGGACACCAGTTGATGATATAATTACCGCGATAGACAAGTCCTTTTTCATAGAGCCGTATAAAGACCTCTTTTACCGCATTAGAGTAGTCATTATCCATCGTAAAACGAAGATGTTGCCAGTCGCAGGAACAACCTAATTTCTTAAGTTGCTGGATAATAGTCTCGCCGAACTGCTCTTTCCATTGCCAGATACGTTCTACGAATCTTTCTCTGCCCAGTGTGTGCCGTGACAGATTTTCACTCTCCGCCAATTTCCTCTCCACCGCGTTCTGGGTAGCGATACCGGCATGGTCTGTGCCCGGCACCCAGCAGGAAGAATGCCCCTGCATCCTCTTGAACCTAACCATAATATCCTGAGGTGTATTATCAAGCACATGACCCATATGCAGAATGCCGGTGATATTGGGTGGTGGTATGACCAGCGAGAAAACCTTTTTAGATTTATCTACTCTCGCAGAGAAATACCCTTTTTCCTGCCACATCTTGTATATGCGGTCTTCTACATTGTTAGGATTATACGCCTTTTCCATAATTCCCTGTATTATATCTCTACTACCGTATAGGGTCAAGAAAAAGAGACCTTTTTACCGCAGAGGCGCAAAGAACGCAGAGACAAACCATTTATAAGGAAACCAGGAAACCCATCCTTCGCCCTTTCCCACAAGGAACCAGTGGCTCTGGCTACGGAATGGGTCGTTAATAGGGTATTCCGTATCTGTCCTTCGCCACTCCGTAGCAATCCGTCGCCGTCCAGCACATAATTCCGTTATGTGCTGGATTGCGAAGGACGGCTTCGGAACAGCGGAGGATGGCTTCAGCGTAGGATACCAAGACCCGCCTGACAGGGTATCAGTCGGGCAGGTAATTCCTGTTCTCCTGGATTCCTTATAAACATTGGATAACATTCCAGGGTATTGCCGAGATTTTAGGGGTGTCTTATTCAACGGTTTGTAACTGGGTCTATCGCTACCGGAAAGTGGGGTTAGATGTCTTTATTGCCTGGGTAAATCGCCCGGGTCCAATACCCCCCCAGGAAACGCCGAAGCTCTTAAAATCCGTGATTTTTGACCCGTTTTTACCCCCTAAAATCTCCCGAAATTAACCCCTTCCCCGTACGGGCTCATTGATTTATAAGGAGTTATGACGATGGGGGTATCCCCCAACCCCACCCATAGCATACCCATAATAGGGGTCTATTATCTTCTTGTCAGGGGTCTATTAGACTAAAGACCAGAGTATATTTACCAATTGTAAATTGCGAATTGCGAATTTCGGAAGTAACCACAGATTACACCGATTATATTTTATGGGTCTTAAATTAGACCATCTGTGTTATCTGTGTAATCTGTGACTTCCTTTGTGCCTTTGTGGTTATTTATTCAATATTTCTAATCCGTTCAAGGCGGTTTTGATGCAGTTCAGTTCTGCCTTCTTTTTCAGTTCAGGGTCAATAATCTTATATCTGCATCTATCTATGAATACTGTACAAATACTTCCGGCACGATAGTTTTTTAACTGGGCGAGTGTCAAAAGGGTGCTGGTCTCCATCTCAAAATTAAGGACACCTATCTTACTAAAATATTTGGTTATATCAGGTGTAAGGATAGGGAACCCCTTTATGACGCGGCCTTGAGCGCCGTAGAATCCAGGTGCAGTTGCGGTGAGTCCGATATGATACTTCCCCCCCCCTTTTTGTTTTATGTTATCAGCGGATTTTTTCAGTGCGAGAATGACATCATAATGCGCCACTGCAGGATAGCCCTCCGGGACAAAGAATAACGAGGTGTTTTCCAGCCGAAGCGCAGCGGTAGAGATAATTTGGTCTCCGACCGAAATATATTTCTGCAAGCCACCACAGGAGCCGACACGAATGATGGTCAGGTCTTTAGCAATCTGTGAAAGCTCAATCAGAGCGATTTCTGTATTTGCCGGCCCGATGCCGGTCGCCATAGCGGTTACCGGCAACCCTTTATAGATACCGGTATAAGCGAGAAACTCGCGATTATGTCTTGTTAGTTTGATACGGTCAAAGAGTTTTGCGGTTTTCTCTGCCCTGTTATAATCACCACAGAGCAAGACATTAGAGGCGACCTCACCTTTGCTTAAACCAATGTGATATTGTTTTGACATATTAAATCCTTTTCTTACCGCAGAGACGCGGATGTCGCAGAGAAATTAAGCCACAGATTACACAGATTAAAGTAGTTATTTTCTCCTCTGCGCTCTCTACGTCTCGGCGGTGAGTTTATACTTTCCTATACCGTAAAAAGTGGTATTAAATATTTATTAGCAAATTAGTCAACTAAAAAATAATATTTATGAATCAAGAAAACTTCGTAACCACAGATTACACAGATGTCACAGATTTTAGGGTATCAAATCCCCCCCTTACCCCCTTTTTGCAAAGGGGGAATGGGGGGATTAGAGGGTTTTTAATCCGTGAAATCTGTGTTTTCACTTTTATACTTTCCTAATATCACAGATTATTTTCAATCTGATAATTTCTGATAAACTTCTTGACATCATAATAATATAAATTATATAATGAAAGTTTATATTTATATATATGTCAGTGGCTGTAATGCTTATCTGTTCCGGAAAGCATAGACAATTAGATTCTAAGGTGGAAGTTATGAACGGAGAATTATTGAGATTGGTGGACAGTCTTTATCGGGAAAAGAAGATTAAACCAGATTTTCTCCTGGGGGCGATAGAGAATGCTTTATCCTCCGAAGTAACCAGACATCTAAAGAAGAAGGAAATGGTTAAGGTAACAATTGACCGCCAGAGTGGTAAGATAACCGTTCAGGATAATGAGGGTATTATTGACACCTCTTTATGGAGCAGAATCATTGCTCAGACCGCTAAAAAAGTAATTGTGCAAAAAATCAGAGAGGCAGAAGCAGATGTTGTTTTTTCTTCTATGAGTAATAAACTATATTCTCTGGTCAGCGGTACAGTTATCAGGCATGAGGGGAGAGATATGATTTTGTTTATTGACCAGGTTGAAATGGTGCTGGAAAGAAAAGAGCAGATTCCAGGAGAGGAGTATCGTCTCGGCAGCCACATTAAGGCGATAATCGTAAGCGTGAAAAAAGAGGATGGTCAGACGAGGGTGATTTTATCCAGAACTCACCCTGAATTTGTCAAGAAGTTATTTGAGATGGAAGTGCCAGAACTGGCAGAGAAACTTGTTGAGATAAAAGGCATATCGCGTGAAGCCGGCTTTAGAACCAAAATGGCAGTTTATTCTGATAAACCTCATATTGATGCTGTAGGCGCCTGTGTGGGAGTGCGAGGAATACGAATAAAAAATGTTATTGAAGAACTCGGCGATGAAAAAATAGATATTATTAAATGGTCTGACCAACCCGAGTTGTTCATTTCTTCCGCTATGAAACCGGCAGAACTACATGCAATAGAAATAGATTCTGAAAATAGACGAGCAAAGATTTTTGTTAGCCCTGACCAACTCGCCCTTTCCATAGGTAAAAAAGGGCAGAATATCAGACTCGCCTCTAAATTAACCCGTTGGGAAATAGATGTGCTTCCGTCTGACCAGATGCCTGCAGAAGAGACAGGAAAAGAAGCAAAGAATAACCCACAGGAGAACAAACAACCTTAAAGAAATATTTTATCGTATGAAATTTTCCGCCAAAGGCGGATCCGCCTCCGGCGGACAAAGCCAGTCACCCTCACCTATCCTCTCCCCATAGGGAAGAGGGAAGGGTGAGGGGGATAATTTATGCGAGTTTATCAATTAGCCGAAGAACTGGGAATGACGACCAAGGAATTAATCCAGAAAGCCAAAGCGTTAAAAATAGTCATTAAAGGCAGTGTTTCCAATATTGATGAGAATACCCAGAAGAAAATACGCGAGAGGTTTTCTACTTCCCAGAAGCAGAAAAAGACTACCGCTACGCAACCTGACAGGAAACTTGTGCCGACAACTGAAGTGAAGATATCATCTAATCCAGAAATTAGTGTTGCACATCGTAAAACAGAGCCGAAGGTGGCATCTCAACCCATAGCCCCGATAGAAACTCCTACCCCTCTCTCCCAAATTAAGACGGAGGCACCTCACGAGCAGGAGGATAAGAAAATAGAGATAAAAACTACTCCCATAATTCCCTCATTGCTAAAGGATTCAGATGAGAAAACTATCCGTGCCCTCAGGGCAACAGAATTAGACTATTATTCCAGGGGAACTTCTGATAAGATAAAAGAAGGTCGCGGGAAAATCATAGGTGGACCAGTTGTAGGAAAACAGAGACCTTTTATAAAAAAGACTTTCTTCTTTAAGAAGAAGACAATTTCTCAACCTCAACAGCCAACGGTTACCAAGCCCGTGGAAAGAAAAATCACTTTAAGCGAACGAATCACTCTTAAGGAACTCTGCGAGAAGATAGGTGTCAGGGCTAATATTATCATAAAAAAACTAATGGGACATAACATACTGATAAGTATCAATGATTATCTGAGTGAAGATGCTCTGGTGCTTATAGGATTAGAATTTAATTATGATATTGTCTTTGAGAAACCAAAAGATATCACCAGCCATTTGACACATACAACACCTGATAAACCAGAAGACCTTAAACCAAGACCACCGGTCATAACTTTTATGGGACATGTGGACCACGGCAAGACCTCGTTAATGGATAAAATAAGGGCAACGAATGTTGCGGCAAGTGAGAGTGGAGCCATAACTCAACATTTAGGCGCCTATGAGGCACACATAAATGATAAGAGAATTGTTTTTATTGATACACCAGGACATGAAGCATTCACTCAAATGCGCGCAAGAGGTGCTAATGTTACAGACATCATCGTTCTTGTGGTTGCGGTAGATGATGGCGTAATGCCTCAAACAGAAGAAGCTATAAGTCATGCCAAAGCGGCTAATCTTCCTATCATTGTCGCTATCAATAAAATAGATAAAAAAGAAGCCAATATCCATAAAGTAAAACAGCAGTTAAGTTCCTTAGATTTAGTGCCTGAGGATTGGGGCGGCAAGACAATCTTTGTTGAGGTTTCCGCTTTGACCGGACAGGGAGTTGAGCATATTTTAGAAATGATTTTACTACAGGCAGAGATGATGGATTTAAAGGCAAATCCTAACCGTCGTGCCTATGGAACAGTATTAGAAGCAAGATTAACAGATTCGCAGGGACCTTTGACTACTATACTGATTCAAAATGGCACTCTAAAAACTGGTGACTTCGTTTTCTGTAGTGGTACCTGTGGCAGAATCAGGTCAATACTACACAGCAGTTCTCAGAATAGAGACGCCGGACCCTCCACCGTGGCAAGAATAACCGGACTATCGGCATTACCAATGGCAGGAGATAAATTCTATGTGGTAGATAATATCAAAACAGCCGCCGAGATGGCTCATATATATAATGAACGAAAAAAGGCTTTCCATGCGGGTGTTACCACTACCCAACATACTTCCCTGGAAAATCTTTATGAGAAGATTGTCGCATCACAGATAAAAGATGTTAAGATTATAATCAAAACCGATGTCCAAGGTTCGTTAGAAGTCATTTCTCAATTATTAAACAATTTCTCCTATAAAGAGGTCCAGATTAAACTTATCCATAAAGGAGCCGGACAAATTAATGAGTCTGATGTCCTTTTAGCGCATGCTTCTGATGCTATTATCATCGGGTTCAATACTTCTATAGAAGGAAGAGCCAGAATTTTAATGAGTGAATACGGTGTGGAGGTCAAAACATATAATGTTATTTACAGTATTATTGAGGATATGAAACTCGCATTAGAAGGGATGCTTGAGCCAGAGGAAAAAGAAGTAATTACAGGTAAATTATTAGCAAAGAATATTTTTAAGATTTCTCGCATCGGTATTATTGCCGGCTGTATGGTTACAGATGGTAAAATAGAACGGTCTTGTTCGGTAAGAGTCTACCGTGATAAGAAGACAATCTATACTGGGAAAATCTCTTCACTGAAGAGGTTCAAAGATGATGTCCGCGAGGTCAATACAGGATTTGAATGCGGATTAAGAATAGAAGGATTTAATGAACTTAATGTCGGGGATGTAATAGAAGCATTTACTATAGAGAAGCAAGTGAGAAAATTAAGTCCGATTTCATCTTAGCACCTCTGATTATCGTCAAAGTGCTTTCTAACCCGGGCAATCCCGATTACCTTGAATTTAACACTCTGTCCGTTAGGACAGAGATTTATGAATAATCGGGGCTAATAGAATCCTTCGCTTTTATGATTGTCGGTTCTCTTGCAGTAAGACTGTTAATCCATAACGTTTCTTCGTTAAAGGATAAAAGAAGAATTCTAAACTCAATCAAAGATAATCTCAGGAATGAATTTAACATCTCTATTGCTGAAATTGGCCATCAGAACAGCAGACGAGAATCGGTACTGGCAATTGTAACAGTCAGCAACAATTCTCGCTTTGCTAATATGGTTATCTCACAGGCTCTCAATAAAATAAAATTATTTCCTGTGGAGATAATTGACTATACCCATGAAATACTATAACCCGAATAATTCATAAATTATGACCGTTATGCTCGCAGTCCCGCTGAATAGCGGGACGAGAGCATTACGGCGGGTTATCCCGCTACAACCCCGATTTTATCGGGGTCAGCGATTTGAAGCATTTATGAATAAAGCGGGATAAAGGAGAAAATATTAGTTATGAGTTTTAATAGACTGGAAAGGGTTAATAAAGAGTTACAGAGAGAAATAAGTCAGATAATTCTCTGTGAACTGAAAGACCCAAGATTTGGATTTATTACGGTAATAAAAGTGGAAACTTCTCCTGATTTGCAGTCTGCTAAAGTTTTTGTTACCGTTCTGGATAAAGAGGAAAAAGTAAAAGAATCTGTCAAATTACTAAACAAGGCGTCAAGATACATCCAGAATATTCTGAGTAAAACTATTAGAATGCGCCATATCCCAAAACTCTCTTTCCGTTTTGACGCCTCTATTGAAGACGAGCAAAAAATATTAAACCTATTATCAGAAATTGCCCCATCAAAGCAGGACGAACCACGTACATAATTTATCGTATGGAATTTCAAAGATTGATAGAGATTGCTTCGTCGCGGAGTTTATCCCGCTTCCCAGCGGGGCTCCTCGTCCCGCCGAAGCGGGAACATCCTTTGCGTGTTCCCGAAATCTTTCGGGACGAGGTCGCCGTAGGCGACCGTGGCAATCTTACCTTAATTTATGTGCGGGGTGTATTTGAGAAAATATTTATACCCAATTCTTTTAGTTGTTCTTCAGAGACTTCTGATGGTGCGCCTGTAAAAGGACAAATGGCACTCTTGGTTTTGGGGAAGGCAATAACATCACGGATACTCTCTTTACCCAATAAAAGCATTACTAATCTGTCTATGCCTAATGCAATTCCGCCATGGGGCGGTGCGCCATAACGGAGGGCTTCTATAAGGAATCCAAATCTCTCCTGGGCTTCTTGCTTCTCTATGCCAAGCAACTCAAATATCTCCTTCTGTAAATCAGACGAATGTATTCTGATACTGCCACCACCAATTTCAACCCCGTTCATAATTAAATCGTAAGCACGAGACTTCACCTGAAGTGGAGAAGATTTAAGTAGCGAAACATCTTCAATTTTAGGAGAGGTAAAAGGATGATGTTCGCTTTCTAACTTCTTGGCTTCTTCGTTATATCTAAAGAGCGGAAAATCCTTTACCCAGCAGAAAGTAAACTTGTCTTTAATATTGAAAATATCTGATAATTTATTGGCAAGATGAATCCTGAGATTGCCCAGCGTCTGATTAACTATCTTATCTTCACCTGCGATAATGAAGATAAAATTATCTTCCTGTGCCTGAATTCTGGTAATCAGTGATTGCTGAATCTGGACGGAGAGATGTTTGGTGATACTACCAACCAGTGAATTGTTCTGCACTCTGAAAGAAACCAGTCCTTGCGCTCCGAACTCTTTGACCAGTTCGGTCAGTTTATCAATTTCACTGCGGGAAAAATTTCTTTTTCCATCTGTAGGAACGACGATTCCTTTTATCACCCCACCTTTTTTCACGGTCTCCTGAAACACCTTAAAGTCGCTCTTAACCAGTAAATCACCAAGTTCACAAAGTATCATCGCGAATCTCGTATCGGGCTTATCAGTCCCATAATTTTTCATTGCCTCTTCGTAAGTTAGAGAGGGAAAAGGTATCTCTATTTCTATGGAAAAAATATGGTGTAATAACTCTTTGAGCATTTCTTCAATGGTATTTCTCACATCCTGCTCATCAACAAAAGACATTTCTATATCTAATTGGGTGAATTCGGGTTGACGGTCTGCTCTGAGGTCTTCATCACGGAAACATCGTGCTATCTGAAAATATTTATCCAGCCCGGCTATCATCAGAATTTGTTTAAACAGTTGTGGTGATTGTGGGAGAGCATAGAACTCGCCGGGGAAGATGCGACTGGGGACAAGGTAATCTCTTGCACCTTCAGGCGTGCTTTTCGTAAGAATCGGAGTTTCCATCTCAATAAAACCATTACCGCTAAAATGCTCCCTGATTTTATGAATAATCCTGTACCGACATATAAAATTATTCATCATCTCCGGTCTTCTGAGGTCAAGATAGCGGTATTTCAATAATAATTCAGAGGAACTGACTGTATCTGTATATTTGGCGCCTGAAATCGTGGTCGCTGATGAATCAATATCAACCGGTAATGGCTCACTCTTTGAAAGGATTTCAATATGTTCTACATTGATTTCTATCTTCCCCGTAGGCAGGGTGGGGTTTTCATAACCTTTAAGTCGTGGCTGAACTTTCCCTCTTACTGCGATAACATAATTAGGTTTGAGTAACTCTGCCTGCTGGTGCACTTGCAGATTAGTTTGTGAGTTAAAGACTAATTGCGTGATGCCATAGCGGTCTGAGAAGTCAATAAAAATAATATGACCATGGTCGCGACGGTTCTTTACCCACCCCATCAGAACAACTTCTTTATCTGTATTTCTTTCATTCAACTCGCCGCACGTATGACTTCGTTTCATTCTCTTCATCCTCCGCTTATGGGTGGAATAATCTTTATATCATCGCCGTCCTGAGGAATGTGGTCAAAACCCTTTTGCTGGTCGTTCACCGCAACGAGCATAACCATTCCGTCAGGGATACCCATATCATTGATAATTGCTGCTATAGTTTTGCCTTTAGATATTTCTTTCTCAAAAGGAGTTCTACTATCACCCTGCCCTGTATAACTCCTTAATATACCATAAGCGGTGATTTTTATTTTCATAGTCCTAACGTTTAAATCGTTTGAATCGTGAAACATGTCCGGTTTGCCCGAATCTTTTGGCTTTAAGCCGACGGAGAGTCGCTTCACTAACTTTACCTATCAAAGGTTGTTTCTGAACCAGAGGTGGTTTTACAGGGACTTGAGGCACAGACGGTATCTTCAGTGCTTTTTCCAAATCCGTAATCAAATCTGTTGGTGTTTGATAGCGAGATTCTCTTGCCTTGGACATCATCTTGAGAATAATAGAGTTGATGACATCAGATATTTGTGGTCTTTTCTGTTTGGGTGATATTGGCTGTTCATTAATATGTTTATTAATTACTATCGCAGAAGTATCTCCCTTAAAGGGCAGTTCACCCGTAATAGCATAGTAAGTAGTTGCGCCTAAAGAATAGATATCACTACGGACATCAACATCTGGTTCTCCCCTCCCCTGTTCAGGTGAGATATAGGCGGGCGTTCCGGAGAGTTTCCTCTGTTGTTGAGACGGTTCTCCTATAGACAGCAGTGCTAATCCCAAATCGCATAATTTGGCAGTATTATCTTTATTGCTGATAAGAATATTATCGGGTTTAATATCACGGTGAACCATATTATTTTTATGAGCGTGTTCTAATGCTCTGGCAATCTGGATTATAATATTAATTAATCTCTTCTCTTCCATCGGACCTTCTGATTTTATAATGTCCCCTAAGGTTTTACCCTCCACATATTCCATAGCGAAATAGTAGAGTGCATTAGATTCGCCCACATCAATCCCCTGGATAATATTGGGATGATTCAGACGGGCAACAACCCGCGCTTCCTTAAAAAACTTATCAACTGATTTCTCATTACTGAGAAGGTGTGGTGATAACACTTTGAGAGCGATTTCCCTTTGCATACTTAATTGAACGGCTTTATATACGGTGCCCATTGCTCCCTGACCGATTATCCCGACGATTTTATAGCCGGCAATCTGGATGGCACCACTTTCTAAACCCTGTTTCTGGCGAATAATTTTTACCTGTGTCTCATTCAGATATTTTTTATCAACCATTATTTCACTGAGTTTCTTTGGTGTAATTCCCATCTCCTGCATTTTTCGCTTGATTTCAAGACATTCATTAACCTTTTCGGGGGTAATGAAACCAAGTTGTACCGCAATATTATCAAAAGAAATATTCTCTAACTTTTCCATAGTATCTTATTTTCTACATCAAATAATTAAGTAAGTCAAGAAAAAGAGAACACGAATAGGATTCACCCCGTTACCCAGCACCCGTACGG
>JASEHY010000109.1 GCA_030018555.1 Planctomycetota bacterium | reverse complement strand
GGGTATGGTGCCGCCCATCAGGGCGAGCCTCGCCTAAGGCGGGAGGGTGTGTGATAATTAATCACCCTCCCCTAACCCCTCCCATCAAGGGAGGGGAACAGAGTGAAAGATACACTATGTTATTTAGTCGTAACCGCAAAGGGGAGAGGAAATACTCACATCACAAGAGTTTTGTTAGAGGTTCTTACTCTCCCTAATCCTTGGATGGCTGGAACATCTCCCATTGTCTCTTCCACATTTCTATTGTTCCCCTCGCAGGGTGGCCGAGAGGAGCGAATTTGAGAAACGACTCAGCATCCTCCAATGCTGATTTAATATCGCCCTTCTGAAAATAAGCCAGACCTCGGTTGGAATAGAACTGTGGTTCTTTCGGGTCAAGTTCTATTGCCTTTGTATAATCAGCAATACCCTTATCAAGGTCGCCTTTCTTGATATAGGCATCAGCGCGTTTACCGTAAGCCGGCGCATAGGTCGGGGCCAATTCTATAACCTTAGAGAATATCTCAATGGCTTTATCATAATCCTCCTTTTGCATATAGGTATTGCCGAGAAGCATCCAGGTATTACCGTTGTTCGGGTCTATCTTCAATGCCTCCTCGGCGAGATTTATCCTTTCATCCAGGTCTTCTGTATGTAGTGCTTTCTCTACCAGTTCCTTTAACCTTGTCCGTCGTTTTTCCGCCTCTTTTAGTTTTCTTGCCTCTGCCTCTGCTCGCTCTTTTTCCCGCTGGATTCTCGCATCCCGCGCCTCTATGGCAGAGTCACAGTTCTTCAAGAGATTCTTGGCGTCGGAATCATCAGGCGAAAGAGCCAAGAGTTTATTAAAGAGTGCTTTTGCGGTGTCATAATCCTCATCACGATATGCCTTTTCTGCCCTTGTTCTATATTCTGCTATCTCGCGCTTCTTGCTCTGCCCTGAGACGATAAGCCCGATTATTACGGCGAGCAGAATAACTGCTGCGCCGGCTATGGCAAGAGATGCTACTTTATTCTTTTGTGCCTTGCGATAGACCTTATTCCAGATACTTATTGGTCTTGCCAGAATTGCCTCACCCTGCAGAAATCTGGATAAGTCCACGGCTAATTCGCCGGCACTCTGATAACGGCGAGACCTTTCTTTCTCTAAACATTTCAGACAGATTGTCTCTAAGTCCCTCGGTAAGGCACGTACCAGCCGACTCGGCGGGAGAGGGTCTTTCTGCACCAACTGCTCCAAGACCTGATAGAGTTCCTTTCCTTTGAATGGCACCTGTCCAGTCAGAGAATGATATAATGTTGCCCCTAATGAGAAGACATCGGTCCGATGGTCTAATTTCTTTGCGCCTCTCGCCTGTTCAGGTGACATATAATCAGGGGTTCCGACTACTGTCCCGCTGATGGTCAGGGAGCGGTCAATGCCGGTTGTCTCCTTTGCCAGACCGAAATCAGTCAGATATACTTGACCCTGGGCATCTATCAGGATATTCGCCGGCTTGATATCGCGGTGGATGAGATGTTGCTTGTGGGCATAATCCACGGCTTGGGCAATATCGCGAATAATCTCTGTAATCCGTTTAGGATTAGGACGTTTTCCTTTAGTGTTAATAAGATTCTCTAATGATGGACCCTCTATATATTCCATAGAGAGGTAATAGAACTTGCCTACGGTGCCGACCTCATAGACAGGAATGATGTTGGGGTGTTTGAGTTTAGCGGCGGTGCGTGCCTCGCGTAGGAAACGCTCTATTGCCTCCTGACCTTTTAATGATAAGACTTTGAGTGCTATTCTGCGGTTTAAGCCCGGGTCAAAGGCAAGATATACTTTACCCATTCCGCCTTCACCGATTTTCTTCTCCAGAATATATTTACCAAATGTTTTCCCCTGTAGTTTCTCTGCGGTTTGCGTTGTGCGTTGTGCGTCTTGCGTCTGGCTTGTTTGTGCCGTTGGCACGCCCCTACCCCGAATGCTTTCGGGGTTAGGGACGGCAGACAGACGTTGTGCGGTGGACGGTTGTTGGAGTTTGGAGTTTGGAATTTGGTGCTTGGTGCTTGGTGCTTGGGCTTCTCTCTCAATTGGTATCAGTTGAGTATCCTCTTGGGCTTTGCGTTCCGCAGGGGGCTGTTGGCTCTTCCGTTCGTCCCGGTTCTCCTCGCTACGAGCAAGTTGGTCAAGCCATGGTTTTATCCAGCGATGTGCCTTCAGGGCTTTGAGCCGTTCAGGATTGCCCGAACAGAACCGATTAACCTCTTCGCTACTCCACCATTGAGAAAATTCATCTAAGGAATGAAATTGACGAACTCTCATCGGCTTGTTTTGTCCCTCACGGGAGGCAGTAGGTTCTAATGGTTGTTCGGTCATAATATATTTCAGAAAAAGTTTCAGGTTACAGGTTTCAAGTTACAAGTTTTATTGATAGTAATTAGAACTTTAAACTTATAACTTTTAACTTGTAACTTTATACCGCGTCTACCGTCTCCCTCGGGGACGGGGGCGAATCAAATCAGATATAATAATTGCTTGTTGGATTTCAGATAAGCCCTTGCTTTTTAATTGCGTGGTGAACTGATGCCAGTTTGTTTCGGCGACATCCCCCCACCCCTCCATCTCTTTTAATTCGTCAGATGGTGGAGTTGACGCCTTGATTTGAGGAGTAAATTTCTCTCTTGTAGGAGGTGGTAACTCCACTTTAGGAAAATCTCTTATCCTTCTGACTGTTTCTGGCTTTTCTTCTGTTATCTCTCCAGTAAACACTCGTTTCAGGAGGTCTTCAATATTAATAGGTGCTTCGTGAATCTCTTCCTCTTCAGGAGGTATATCTGTCTCTGTGATTAGTGGTCTCGCCGGAAAATGCTCTGCGACTTTTTCTTCTACTCTGAGAGTTTTTCCCTGACGAGAACGAAGTTCGCTTCGTCTTTTCTGTGCTTCTATAATCTTTTTGATTATAGAAACAGCGCCAATAATGAGTATTATTATTACATAAGCGGCAAATGTAAACAGGTCGTCCATATAATACCTCCTCTTACTGGCTGTTAGACCTAAGAAGTTTACCCTGTCCTTCTCCCTCTCCCTCACGGGATGGTGGCTACCAAGTATAGCGAAGGGTTACAGTCAGTTATCCCGATGAATATCGGGATTCCATTATCTATTTATAAATAATTATTAAATATATCCAATAGCGTCAAGAAAAACAGCCACAGATTACACAGATTGAACTTAATCTGTGAAATTTGACCAGATATAAATTACACGGATTTAATCTGTGAAATCTGTGGCTATTTTCCTTGACTTTTAGTCAAAAGTAATTAAACTTAATATCAGGAGGTGAATTATGGGAAAAGTGTATGAAGGGAATCTGGAGGCAACAGGGAAAAAGTTTGCGATTATTGTAAGCAGGTTTAATGAGTTAGTAACGCAGAGGTTGCTTGATGGCGCGCAGGACCGGCTTGTTCGCTATGGGGTAAAGAAGGAACATATTGATGTGGTCTGGGTGCCGGGTTCTTTTGAGATACCTTTGATTGCGCAGAGACTCACCCGTAGTAAAAAGTACGATGCGATTATCTGTTTAGGAGCGATAATTAAGGGCGATACTCCTCATTTTGATTATATCGCCTCTGAATCCGCAAAAGGTATTGCCCATGTCTGTCTGGAAAGCGGTATCCCGATAGAGTTCGGAATTATCACCGCAGAAACCGTAGAGCAGGCAATGGAACGTGCGGGTATCAAGCGCGGTAACAAGGGCGCCCAAGCAGCTGAATCAGCAGTGGAAATGGTCAATATATTAAAGCAGATTTAACGAATCTGTTATCTCAACCGTTCTTTGAGTTATTGAGCCACAGATTACACAGATTAAAATTGGTATGTATCAGCGAACTAATGCTCGTAAAACCGCTCTGGAATCACTCTATCTCCTCCACTTCAATAATACAGACTCAGCCACCACTGGCATATTGAATAATACCATAGACCTATCTTTAAAAGATAATAAGACAATAGATTTGGACTATGCTAAAGAACTAATTGAAGGTTATCACAAACATAACTTACAGATTAATAACACCCTTAAACAGATAATTAGCAAATGGGAATTAGAAAGGGTGTCAGTGGTAGATAGAATTATTTTACAGATTGCAACCTATGAACTTCTTTTCCGCAATGATATACCGCCAAAGGTGGTCATTAATGAAGCAATAGAGTTGGCGAAAGAATATGGCACAGTAAAATCATCAGCATTTGTTAACGGTATCCTGGATAGAGTGGCTTTTCTGAAGAACGAAAGAACTAAAGAACTGAAAAACTAAAGAACCGAGAAACGTTCTTTAGTCCAAGGGCTCAGTTATGATTGGTAGTATATTGGGTAAATTAAAGACAGGGCTGGCAAAGACAAGAAAGGTTTTCACCTCGGATATTATGGATTTACTCAGAGGTGCGCGGATAGATGAAACAATACTGAATCGGCTGGAGGAAATTCTTATTACCGCAGATATCGGCGTTAATGAAACTATAAAGATTATTGAGGATATTAAGAAAGATTACAGAGAAGGCAGATTAACCAACCCTTCGCAGATTATAGATTATCTCAAGAATGAACTGAAACAAACGCTTGGTAAGACGGTGAATCAAAATGAGGTTCATTATGCTCCCAGCGGTCCGACGGTTATTCTTATAGCCGGTGTTAACGGCAGTGGAAAAACGACCTCTATTGCTAAACTGGCACATCTGTTCAAGCAGAATCACAAGAGCGTGTTATTATCAGCAAGCGACACCTTTCGTGCGGCTGCCATAGAGCAATTAACCACATGGGCTGAAAGATTAGAAGTTGATATTATCAAGCATCAGGCGAATAGTGACCCTGGTGCTGTTGCCTTTGACGCCGCAGAAGCATCCATAAAGAGAAAATCCGATATTCTTATTGTTGATACCGCGGGTAGATTGCACACCAAAACTAATCTGATGAGGGAACTTACTAAAATAAAGGATGTTCTGGCGAGAAAAATACCCGGCGCACCTCATGAAACTATATTGGTAGTTGATGCTACTACCGGTCAGAATGCCATCGCACAGGCGAAATTATTTAATGAAGCGGTATCCCTGACAGGATTATTCCTGGCAAAGTTAGACGGCACCGCCAAAGGTGGCATTATCGTGGCTATCAAGAATCAACTCAATCTACCTGTTAAATTTATCGGCGTTGGGGAAAAAATAGATGATATAGAAATATTTGACGCAGAGAAATTCGTGGAGGCATTGTTTGAGGAACCTTCGTGATGCCTTTTCCCTCTTTACTGGCTGTTAGACCTAAGAAGTTTACCCTGTCCTTCTCCCTCTCCCTCACGG
>JASEHY010000108.1 GCA_030018555.1 Planctomycetota bacterium | reverse complement strand
CCTATGGTTCCACCATCCTGTAAGGACGGGAGGCGTATGCTCTGACGGATACGGGTTAACACCTTCACCCCGTTAGAAGTCCGTCCCGCTGGGGGCGGGACGGCGCCCAGTGGGCTACTTCTAACGGGGTTCAGCGTCTCTTGGGGGGTATTGGACATGGACGATTTACCCATTTTGAAACCACAGATAGATTCGCTGAGTTTATCCTGAGGAACGAAGGGCTCACTACAAGTTCACGCAGATAAGCACTGCTAATTTTACCGCAGAGACGCAAAGAAGAGTAATTGCAAATTGCGGATGGCGTCCCGCACATAACGGAATTATGTGCGGGATAAATCCGCAATCCGAAATTCCAAATCCGGATTATTCCTCTTTTTCATTACCCTCTTTTTCTGCCGGCTTTTGCTCCTGGCTTTCGTCTAATTCTATATCAACAAATCTGGTTTTACCTTTGCGTTCAATAGTGAACTTGAATTTTCTTTGCTTTTGCTCCTTGATAAGTTTATCCATCAGTTTCTTGTATTCTTCTACTGAGCCAACGGGTTGTTCATTTATCTTGGTGATAAGTTCATAGGTTCTGAGTTTCCCGATGGCTGCCTTACTGCCTTCTTCAATTTTACTGGTTATTACCGCCTTGTAATCTGCTGCTAATCTGTAGAAATGTTTTACTTCGTAGGTAAGGTCTTTGATGGTGATACCGATGGTTTCGTCCTTATATTTTTCAGCGCTATCAAAGTCATAGGGTGCTTTTTCCAGGATGAATTCCTGCTTTAGTTCCTGTCCATCGCGCCAGTAAGTGAGCGTAACCTTTTTGCCCGCCCCGATACGAGTAAGGATTTTGGTGAAGTAATTATTCCTGTTGGGCCAGGGTGTCCCCCCTCCGTAAGTGTCTCCCATATCAAAATCGCCATACTGGCTGAATCCGGAGAAAGGATTAGAATAATCTTTTTTAGCCGAGAGTTCAATCGGGTCGTCCTTACCTTGTTCCTGTATCTTAAGAAGGATATCACTGAGTTGTAGTTTTGCTTTTTCTGCCGATGAACCGGGATAAATATGACTTAACAGGAGTCCGATTTCTCCGTTGCGGGTAATTTTCTGACAGTTTAATTGCTCTGATAATTCTTTTGTCAGAGATTGGAATTCCACCCCGAGGCAGATAATTCTCTTCATTTCACGGTCTGAAAGAGGAACAAGTTTTATGTCAAAGTGTGCTGTAGAAGTGGGTGAAATCAAGGATTCTTTAAGTTCATTAAAGAAGAATGTTTTACCCACACCACCCTTAGTCATCATATCAACCGCAAAACTCATATAGTAACTATAATCTTTTTCTGAAGAGATGGTTTCAGAAATATCCCTTTTTTCTTCCATCAGAACAGCGAATATTTCATTATTCTGATTCAGGAAAATAGTTCCAGTCTCTTTACTGTAAGCGGAGGTATGCTGGATGCGGTTTTTATATCCTTTGCTTACAGCCATAAAACGGTCATAATTTACAGTCTCAAATCTCTTATCAAACTTTTCTTTTACCCTGAGTGCATAGACGATTCTGCCGTGAGGAGGAAACGATGCCTTATAAATCTGAGGGACATCCTTTATAATATCTTGAGTAACTTTTATCAGGATAGCACCGAAATCTTTATATACGCCGACAAATTCAGCCGGTGAGGTTTTATCGCCAATAGAAACCTCAATGTTTTCAATTCGGTGTATCAGGTCGTCCATAAGGGTATCTGGCACAAGAATCTGGTTTTTGCTGATTATCAAGCCGTATAATTTTTTATCCGGCATATTGATATCATCGTGTTCGTCGCTGCCTCCCGGCATAAAACTTCTCATCATAGAAGAAATGTCATACGGGCTTGAGGGGGCATCTTTCTCTTTCTGGCGGAATGCGAATTTCACCTGAACTACATAATTCAGAAACTTGTTCTTTATTTCATCCTGTTTTTTATCAAATTCAGTAAAGGTTATCAAAGTGTTCTCCATTAGGTCGGTGCCACGCCATCCGTAGGTGTTGCCGTCCGGCTCAATTCGTCCTTCAAGTGGATAGCCGATAACATTGCCGTTTTCATCAAACAGAACAGGTGCACCGCCTGAAAAGCCATCAGGTGAACCAGATTCACCAAATGCCATGCCACCTATAAGCGACATTAATGCGGAGAGAGGACTGCCGCCTTCTTTGAAGCCAAGTTGTAGCCAGGGTTTGGTTATTTCGGCAGATAGATATGGTTTATTAGGCGAGATGCCCACCGGGCCAATATTGAGAAACCATTTTTCGTCGCTCTTGAATAAAGATGCCGAGAATAATTTCCGTGAACTATTGATTTCTCCGGCAAGAGCGAAGCGGACACCGCCTGAAGGTCTTTTCTCACCCTTGATAGAAAGAAATAGAGCCGGATAGTCCTGCAGGAACCCTTTTAACTCTGCTTCATATTCAATACCTGAATAGTCAATAACTGTAATCTTCTTAACATATTTTTTCTCCACTAAAAGGTCGGTGGTGAGAATAGTGCCTGCTGAGCCAACGAGTAGCCCTGTCGTATCCATAGTCATTTTATTAGCGATAAATGTTTTGATACGTTTATCTTTTGGCTCACCTTCCTCCGGGTCTTTCTGGAATTCAAAGTGTAGTTGGACCAATGCCTGTCGTGCGGTTTCGTGTATTTTTTCTCTTAATTGAGTATCATCGGACTTATCCTGTGCTGAAACCGTCATTGTGCCGACCCCATTCGTTACACTCAGGATGAACAAAAGACCACCGGCTATTGCTGTCAATATCTTTTTATACATACTTGTTACTCCTTATCATAATCAGTATGATATTTCAATATTATAAACATTGGTTTGCCGCCTCGCAGGATTTCTACAAGAACTTTCTTTTCCCTTTTCTCATCCGCCATAATCTTCTCATATGCCTTTTTGATGTCGTCCATAGACAGAATTTCCTGTTTGTCTATTTTGATGATAATATCATTAT
Organism: Planctomycetota bacterium; assembly: GCA_030018555.1. Classification (GTDB taxonomy): domain Bacteria; phylum Planctomycetota; class MHYJ01; order JACQXL01; family JACQXL01; genus Yes70-35. The sequence continues at coordinate 2,393 of JASEHY010000108.1, read as the reverse complement.
ATGAAAGTCCTGCATTAGAACCGTTGCCGGGGTACTGGATGCCCTGGATATACACGCCCTGTTTGCGGTAGATAAATAAATCAGGCGTTTCAAATTCGTTGATTTCTTTTACAGTAAAATCCCATCTTTTGCAATCAAAATCATCACCTTCCACTTTGCCCTTTTCTCGTGGTGTTACTTTTATGGTAAGTAATTGGTCTGAACGTTTTATGAGGAAATCGCTTTCAACATTTATCGGCAGGGCTCCCAGAAACCATCTAATTTCAGGGATGTCTGTATCATAGACACCATTTATTTCCTTGTTATTAATTTTAAGTATCAAATCGCCGGCTTGTAATCCAGCCCGTTGGCAGGGAGAGTTGTCGTCAACACTGGCTAATAGAACACCTTTATCACTATTAAAGAAGGTTTCTTTATCAAGGTCTCGTAAGGGTTGCAATCTGATACCTGTCCATGAGCGTCTGATTTCCCCGTCTTTCTTAAGATGTTCTACTACTCTTTTGACAGTATTGGAAGGCACAGAAAAACCCATATCACCGCCGAAGAATGTGCCTAATGTATTAATACCGACAATTTTAGCGCTGGTGTTGATTAAAGGACCTCCAGAATTGCCTGGATTTAAGGAGGCATCTGACTGAATCCAGAGACTGTATTCGCTGTAATTATCTCCGAGGTATCTTCTGGCATTCCCGACGATACCAAGTGAGATGGAACGTTCTAATCCCCATGGTGCGCCCAGAGCCATCACGAAGTGTCCTTCTGTGAGTTCATCAGAATCACCAAACTCAGCGTAGGGAAAAACATCGCCTTCCTTTTCAGGTTCAAGTTTTATCAGTGCAAGGTCTGTGGACTTATCACGACCGATAAGTTTTGCAGATAGAAACCGGCGGTCAAAAAGCACACACTTTATTCGCGTGGCTTTCTCTATTACATGATTATTGGTAACAATATATCCATCAGGGCTGATGATGACTCCACTGCCGGCTACCAGAACCTGTTTGCGTTTTCCTCTTTCATATTCCTCAATTGTGGGCTTAACATAGACCAGAGTAGGAAACACCTTTTCTTTTGCGTTCTCTATAATAGACTCAAAATCAATGCTGCGGTTATGCTTTGAGAGGGGTTTTTCTTGAGAAACTAAACTACCAGAGAATATCGCCACCAATATGAATATTACAAATACTCTTTTCATAAAACTCCTTTTTCTAAATATTATAATTATGTCTTACTATTTTACCAGTTTTTATACCCTATTTTTTTGCATTAGTATGGATTCTGTAAAGGTTAATAAGAATATCGCTCATAATAACCTGAACAAGACGGCGATTCTCTGCTGAAATCTCTCCTGATGAGAATTCATTAAAACAAATAATGTTTTTCAGTGCGAGCAAAAGGTGATTTTCCGCCTTATCAATTCTATCAGTTACAATCATCTCTATCGCAGAGTTCATATTACCGCGTGCTTCTCTCAGGTATGCCTCCGGGTCTAATATTAAATCGTTTCTATTAAAACCCTCTCCTAAAATCTCAGCATACCCCCGCTCATCTAAAAGCAGGGTAAGATTGCCTAAAATATAATTCTGGTGTGTAGTATCTATTTCCCTTGCTACCTCACTATAATGGTTATTGAGATTCAGAAAGGTCGTGGTCTTTAGCGGTGCAGTGGTGCGAGAGAGCGAAGAATATATCTGTTTCAGTTTATTCATAGATAGATTATATAAAAAATTATTACTGGTTCTACGGACATCTTTAGCATCATCAACTTTCAGGCATTGCCTGAGAGACAATGCCCAGGCATCAAGATAAAACGCCCTGATAATATCTCCATAACTATAAGACATTATCGTGTTGATAAAGTCCGCCGGAGGAGAAATATCTTCCGGTAATAAACGATAATTCTGTTGAGTTATCCTGTCTGATAACTCATCGGCGATTATCAAATCACGATGAATAAGCAAGAGCGGTTCTATTGTCTTAATATCGGTTTTCCTGAGGTCTTTCTCTAAAGAGATAACCTCTTTAAATGCCAGTTCAAGAAGTTTTTTATTAACGGTATCTGACAACAGACCGGCAAAAGAAATATATTTAGGTTTCGTCTTCGCATCGCAGTTATGATAAACCAGAGGTGCGTCAATAAGATACAGGTGATAATAAACAGCCGATTTGAGCAGTCCGAGCGACGAATCTCTTTTAATCTCGTTTTCAATCTGTCCCAATGACCGACAATAATTAAGAAGCGCCTCTGGAGATTGGTGATTGTAATATAAATTTACGCCTTTATAAAAATCTTCTCTGGCTGCATCGTATGTAGTGGAGCACGATATAAAAAAGAGACTCAGCGCTGATATAAGAACAATCTGAACTCTTGCGAAACGCCCCATTCTGTCATTGCG
>JASEHY010000107.1 GCA_030018555.1 Planctomycetota bacterium | reverse complement strand
GTGGCGAGAGTTTTCTCATCCCACCCACCATCCTTCTTGTTAAATATGCCGTGTAACCTGACCATAACAGCGTCTTCTTTCCCCCCCCCTCCAGATGGAAAAACAGAATAATCTCTGATAGATACCAAAACCCCATAAGAAGTCGGTGCGGACTCGGTAGGAGTCAGGGGCACAGCAGAGACGTGGATGATTGCCTTATTATCAGAAGGTTGTCCATATAAAATCAAGCGAGGTCTCTGTCCTGCTCCTGATGGAAATAATGATTGCAGAGGTAGTTTATCAGAGCAAAAATATATATCTCCATTCCCCCCCCCCCTAACATTTCTTATTATAGAACTGAATTCTTCAAGAGCAGAGGGGATATCTTTGAGTGTCATTTGTTTAATAGAACTAAGCGCCTCTGAACGAGAAAGAGCAATCAATCTTCCATCTTGAAATGACTGATAAAAAGAGACAAACGTATCCGCCGGTGATGTTTTAATTATAGTGGCTATTTCTTGAATAAGCAAATCCCAGCGTCTGACAGATTCGCTAAGTTTACCATGAGTATTCCCGAAGGGCTCACTGCGAGTCTGTTGCGGTGAGAGTGGTTGGGATTGGCTTTCCTGTTGATAAATACTTCCAAGACTGGCTGAATTATCTATCAGAAAAACAAGATGAAGCGGTTTAGTGATAGTGTGCACCAATGTTAGTCTGGAGAGAGCAAAAGAAAGCAGAATAATTGATAGAATCTGCAATATCAGAATCAGATACTGACGGCTTTTATTTATAAGTGGTTTGCTGATTACCAGATATTGTTTTATCTCGTTCCAGATGAAAAGACTGCTGATATTATAAGAGACGGGTCGTTGTCTGAAACGATGAAGAAGAATAACCGGTGGAATTAATAAAAGAGCCATCAGCCCTAATGGATTATCAAAGCCAATCTCTGGCATAGTTATCTTAACATCCCCCCTTTTCGTAATAGACGCAATACTGTGTCTTCTACGGAAGTGCTGGTATTGATAAAAAAGTATTTTCCATTGTGCTTTCGGGAAAAATTATACCATTCTTCTGAGAAGGCGAGTAGTTTTTTCTGATAAGTAGAGATTATTTGTGGCTCTATCCGGACATCTTTTTCTTCACCTGTTTCAGAATCTCGTAACTTATATAAGCCGATGACCGAGGGATAGCCCTCATTTTCAGAAGATACCTGCATAATATTTATGAGAAACCTTCTTGCGACAAGTCGTTCCAGCACTATCCTACTCTGATGAATATCAGAATGGTTATTCTCAAAAAGGTCGGAGATGAGAATAAGAAGTCCTCGTCGTTCTCTTCTACGTTCAAATTCTGTCAGGGCGCTGAAGAGAGAGGATGGGGTAGTTTTGTCTGTTTGCCTGCCCCCTATTACTATGCGATTGACTTTAATAAGATGTTCCATCATCTTAAGGAGTTGCTTATCAGAACTAAAGACAGGTGAGAGAAAAAGACCATCATCACCATCTCTGATTCTGGGAAAGGCAAATAATCTGACGGGCTGACCCGCGACCAGACCCACATAGCCAATCGCCAGGGCAAGTTGCATTGTGTAAGCAAGTTTCGTCGTGGATGCTTTATTTCTGAGCGCTGGAAACAGCATTGAATTGGAAATATCCAGCATAATATAAAGCGGTATGTTTTCTTCCCGTGCAAATTCTTTGGTGTACAATCGTTCCAGTCGTGCAAAGGCGTTCCAGTCAATATATCTTGGCTCATCGCCGACGGAGTAATTACGATGTCCGGCAAAATCTATCCGTCCGCCTTGTTGCTTCATCGCCATCTCGCCTACCGTGCCTGAAAACAAAAACTTCCGTATTACAAATCTTAACCTTTCCAGTTTCCGAATAAAATGTGAGGTGAAAGGAGATTGTTGTTCCTCTTGACTTTCTCTATTCATCCCACCAAACAGTTTCACCCATTTTGACATATGATTACGAACTCTACAGTTTTCTTGACTTTATTTATATAGTATTATAAAATAATATGATATGAAAATCAAGTATTTCCTGCTGGGCTAACAGCCAGTAACCCCCCGATGTAACATCGGGGGATAACTGGCTGTAAAGACCGACGTTTATCCCGCTAAAGCGGGAGCCTAACAGCCAGTGAGGGGGCAAGAAGAATATGTCAGGACATTCACACTGGTCGAGTATCAGACATAAAAAAGGTGCGGCGGACGCTAAGAAAGGAAAAGAGTTTTCTAAGATGGCGCGTCTTTTAATGATTGCCACACGGGACGGTGGAAGCGACCCCAAGACCAATGTCAAACTCCAGTATGCCATAGAAAAGGCACGGTCGGTAAATATGCCCAATGATAATATTGAACGGGCTATAAAAAAGGGTGCGGGCGAACTGGGAACAGCAAAGATGGAAACTGTTGTTTATGAGGGCTACGGACCCGGCGGCGCAGCGGTAATGGTGGAAACCCTCACAGATAACCGCAACCGCACCGCATCAGAAATAAGAAAGATATTTGAACTCAATAACAGTAAACTTGGCGAAGCCAACTCAGTTAACTGGTTTTTTGAGAGAAAAGGGGTTATTCATATACCCGCTGAAAGCGTAAATGAAGATTTACTTTTAGGTGAAGCCCTTGATTCAGGTGCTGAAGATGTCCGATTAGAAGACGATGTCTTTGAGGTTATTACAGACCCGAAAGATACTGAGAAAGTAAAAGACACTCTCAAACAAAAAGGGTTTAATTATAAAATCGTAGAAATTACCTTTATACCAAAGACTTATATTACTCTTAATAAAACGGAAGGTGGAAAAATAATTAAACTTATGGAAATTCTGGAAGATAATGATGATGTCCAGAATGTGTATTCTAATTTTGATATACCGGAAGAATAATCTTGATGAGCGTGGAACGACTTATCTTAAAAGGTATTAATGGCATTGCATTAGGTGAAACATTTTATATTAACTACGGTGAAGCGATTACTATCGGTCGTGGGAAGGAATGCGAGATTTCTTATCGCCACTTTAAGAAATATCCCCCTCCGCCATGGAGAGACAAGCATAAAGACTTACTGGCAGTCTCCAGAAAGCATCTGAGAATCTCTTTCTATAATTCACATTCTATTGAATTAAAGGATTTAAGCGTCAACGGAACATTTATCAATGGCAAACCTATAATCAAGAAACTCTTTATTACTGATATTGCAGAGACAAAAACACACTATGAAATCCGGCTCGGTCCGAGCGAGACATTTATCCTGATGGCTGAATCCCTTTAAGCCGGGTTAATCTTCCTCAACTCCTTTTTCCCTCACGGGATGCGCTGCTGCTTTGGCTGCGGACACGTTGGCTCTTGCGCGCATTGGATGAGAGAATCTTCTTGCGTAGGCGGATGGATTTAGACGTAACTTCAACCATCTCGTCATCGCGGATAAATGTTATTGCCTTACCAAGGGTCATAGGTAGGACCGGTTTCAGGATAATATTATCATCGCAGGTGGAAGAGCGCATATTGGTAAGTTTCTTGCCCTTAGCCGCATTGACATTAAGGTCGCCGTCGCGGCTGTATTCACCCACAATCATTCCTTCATAGACACGGTCGCCTGGCTTGATAAAGAGAGACCCTCGCGCCTCCAAGTTCTCCAAGGCATAGGGCGCGGCTGTGCCTTTGCGGTCCGCCACCAGAGAACCGGTCAGCCGTGATTTGAACTCGCCCCGGTATTCTTCGTAACCCTTGAGATAAGAACTCATTATGCCGGTGCCTCTGGTATCGGTCAGGAATTCGTTGCGGTATCCGATAAGACACCGGGTCGGGATGGTGAATTCCAGCCGGACTCGTCCGGTGCCGTGGTTGACCATATTAATCATCTGGCCTTTGCGCTGTGATATCTTTTCGGTGATGGTGCCGATATGCGCCTCGTCGCAATCCACATAGAGATGCTCTATCGGCTCCAGGGTCAGGCCGTCCTTTTTCTTGAATATCACTTGGGGACGACCGACGCTGACTTCATAACCCTCGCGCCGGATGGTCTCCAGGAGTATCTCCATCTGGAATTCGCCCCTGCCTTTGACGATATATGTATCCGAATCACCCACTGGGTCAGACGATTCCTCAAGTTGGATGCCTACATTAAGCAGGGTCTCCCGTCGTAGGCGCTCCAGAATTTTGCGTGACTGGATGAAAGTCCCCTCTTCGCCGGCAAATGGCGAGGTGTTCATTGTGAATGTCATAGACACAGTCGGCTCATCCACCTTGATACGGGGCAATGATTTGGGCACGCTCTCGGTGCAGATAGTGTCGCCGATAGCCACATTCTCAATGCCAGCCAGGATGATAATATCGCCCGGCTGGACCTCGTCCACCAGTTCTATTGAGATTCCATTATAGACCTGGAGTTTGGTCACGCGCAGGGGTATGGTTTTGCCGTCCTCCTTGATGCAGACCAGATTGTCATTACAACGTGCTGAACCGTTGAATACCCGACCGATAGCCAACTGTCCCACATAATCGGAATAATCCAGGTCAGCCACTAACATCTGGAACGGCTCGGACGGATGATAGGTCGGTGCCGGAACGGTCGTGAGAATAGTATCAAAGAGAACAGTTAAATCCTTGCCCGGCTCCTCTAATATTTTCTGGGCAATCCCATCTCTACCCACTGCATATAAGACCGGGAAATCCAGTCCTTTTTCAGTGGCTTCCAGGTCAATAAAGAGGTTGTAGATTTCATCCAGCACCTCTTTGGGCCTGGCATCCTTACGGTCAATCTTATTGATGACCACAATCATCTTGAGCCCTGATTCCAGTGCCTTTCTCAATACGAATCTGGTTTGAGGCAGAGGACCTTCGGCTGCATCCACCAGGAGTATAGCGCCTTGAACCATGCTCAAACTACGTTCCACCTCGCCTCCGAAATCAGCGTGCCCGGGAGTATCTATGATATTAATGCGCACATCTTTCCACCAGATAGAACAATTCTTGGCAGCGATGGTAATGCCTCGCTCCTTTTCCAGGTCCAGATTATCCATCACCCGTTCGGAGACCTCCTGATTCTGGCGGAAAACCCCGCTCTGGCGCAGCATCAGGTCCACCAATGTGGTCTTGCCGTGGTCCACATGGGCAATGATAGCGATATTGCGTATCTTCTTATTCTCCTTCGCCGAACACCCCGCAGTCTTTCCGTGGGGATTAAGGTGTGAACCCGGATGTCCATCGGGACGTATATCGTAGAGCGAAAGATTGTTGGCTTCGTCCCGCCCAGTCCCGACGGGATCTCGGGAAAAGCATTCGGGGTCGGCACAGGACGTTTCATTATGCTCTGTTTTTCTCATCTACTATAAAATCAGCCCAGCACATAAGTTGAGGCTGTTGACAAACCTATTTGTCCCTCGTCGCTGACTGTCATGCTGAACTT
>JASEHY010000106.1 GCA_030018555.1 Planctomycetota bacterium | reverse complement strand
CTAAGGCGGGATGCCGCCCCCTTCGGGGGCGAGCCTCGCCCTGCTGGGCGGGGGACAGGAAAGATATTGCTTGACCCCATAGAATTGAGCGTTATCTGGATTTTCGTTTCCTTTACTAATTCGTCCAGTGCATAATTAAAGAACCATTCATATTGTGGGACATTCCCGCCAAAGGCGGACTCCCGTCCCGAAGGCCTTCGGGATTCGGGACAGGGTTGCTTCTTGGCGGCTGCATCCGAAATGACTTTTGGGCGGATTTCCTGAATGGTAATATTTAATCGTAATGGCTGATTTTTATGGAAGTCGTCAAGAAGACCAATAATTTTATCTTTTAGTTCTTGCAGTTTTTGGCGATGCATCAGGAGATGACCTTGAGTTGAACGAAAGATGGTTCCCTGCAATATTAATGTGTCTATTGTATGTTTAAGCGATGATAGAGGCAATCCTGTTCTTTTAGCGAGTTGTTCTTCACTCATAATTCCTTCCCGCTTCGCCGTAGCGCCCGCCTCGCCGAGCGAGAGCGAGGTTGGGAAAGCGAGGCGAGCAGGCATATTAAGTAGAATTTGTTCCACCATTTCCGGAGTGTTTGCTTTCTCAAATATAGCAAGTGTGTCCGCAATACCTTTCTGGAATTGTTTATGCTTAACAGGTAAAGGGTCAATAACATAGCCACCGCCGAGAGTTGTCATCGGCGTATAAAACCGTATTATAAAGCGGTCATTTTTAGTCAGGGGCAGCGGCGATTCTGTTCTTATCTGGACAAATCCTGATTCGCCCTGGTTGATTAGTTCTTTATCAAGGAGCCGAATTCTTGCGAGGAATTCGCCAGAACCGAGATGCAGTCTCACCCTCATATTATTCTTGATAGGACGCAAACAGGTTTCCAGGAGATTTAGTTTCGCATCAAATAGGCGACTTGAAACAAGATACCCTGGTTGGACAAGACAATTACCCCGTGCCAAATCCGGTCGCTTAATGCCTGCTAAACTTATGCCCACTCTCTGTCCTGCCTTTGCTTGTGTTATTTTCTGGCTATGACTTTCTATAGAGCGAACTCTAGATGAGATATTCTGCGGTAGCATTTCTATTAAATCATCCACTTTTAAGATACCACTTGCCAGTGTCCCGGTAACAACAGTCCCAAAACCGCTTATAGTGAATACGCGGTCAATCGGCATCCTTACCGGTAGAGTATAATCTTTAGGTGAAATGTCTTTAGATAACCGGTCAATAGTTTGGATAAGTTGAGTTAGCCCAACCTCTTGGACTACTGATGTTTTAATAATAGGAGCGTCCTCCAAGAAACTTCCACGAAAGGTCTGTTGAATATCCTCAATCACCAATTGCAGTTGCTCATCATCTGCAAGGTCAATCTTGGTAATGACGATAATACCTTTTTTGATACCTAACAATTTCAGGATATTAAAATGTTCTCGTGTCTGGGGCATTACCGATTCGTTGGCATCAACCACAAGGAGAGCCATATCAATGGCGGAGACGCCGGCGAGCATATTCTTAATAAACCGCTCGTGTCCGGGGACATCAATAATCTCGGCACACCGTCCGGATGGCAGGTTTAGATAACTGAAGCCGAGGTCTATTGTCATTTCCCGCTTTTTCTCTTCTGGCAAACGGTCAAGATTTAACTTTTTACCTTCCCGCTTCGCCGTGGCGAAAGCGAGGCGAGTAACTTCTCCAGCGGTCAATGCCTTAATCAAAGATGTCTTGCCATGGTCTATATGTCCTGCGGTACTGATGACAACATAATCCATAGTTCAGATAATTGCCTGTTTCAGGATATCAAACATTACATCTATTTCATCATCTCTCACTGTTCTCATATCAAGATAGAGTTTGTTTTTATATACACGACCTTTTAAGGCAGGGGTAGTAAGCCGCAATCTTTGTGAGAGTTCAGATGAACTGATTCTTAATGGTTGAATTGCCACCAATTTAGTAGGTATTTCCTCTGCTGGTAGTGTGCCGCCGCCTGCGTATGATACTCCGTCCTCCACCGTAACTTTAATTGTCTCAGTAGTAACCGCCTTATTCAATCTGCTTATTAATTCTTCTGCCAGATGCCCTATTTTCTCAAGGGGTTTCAAGATGGCTTCAAGAACAGGAATCTTCCTGATGGCTTCTTCTTCATTAAGATAAAGTTTCAGAGTGGCTTCCAGGGCGGCAAGTCGCAATTTATCCAGCCGAACCGCACGATATAAAGGATTCCTTTTCATTGCATCAACAACCCGTTTCTTACCCACAATAATTCCGGCTTGAGGTCCGCCTAATAATTTATCACCGCTGAAGGTTACAACGGTTGAACCACTTCTTATGCTTTGTTGAACCATCGGCTCTGACCATTGTGATTTGGGATTATATCTACTCAAATCAATCAGCGCCCCGCTGCCCAAATCATCTATAACTGCTATATGTTTCTGATGTGCTAATTGAACCAGTTCCGCTAATCCAACCTCGGCGACAAAACCAAGCATCCGGAAGTTACTGGTGTGAACCCTTAAAATGGCTTTTGTCTCAGGGTTAATCGCCAGACGGTAATCGTCAAGATATGTTTTATTTGTAGTGCCTACTTCTATCAGATGCGCACCGCTTTTAGAGATTACCTCAGGCAGACGGAAGCCACCACCGATTTCAACCAGATGCCCGCGGGAAACAATTACCTCCTTGTCCTGGGCTATGGTATTAAGCGATAATAAAACGGCTGAGGCATTGTTATTGACCACCAGCGCCGATTCGCCACCCGTAATCAGACATAATAAATCTTCAATATGGAGATTACGTTCCTTCCGCTCATCACTCAAAATGTCTATCTCAAGATTACAATAATGCCCGGATGCCTCCAACAATGCCTGTCTGGCGGATTCCGGCAAGAGCGCCCTGCCCAGACCTGTATGAAGAACTATACCCGTTGCATTAATAACCCGCCTTAAACTCGGCTGGGTTATTTCTTTCAGCCGTTGAATTATCATTCGTGATAAAGCATCAAGCGATAAGTCATAATCAGTAAACTCTTTCTTGGAAAGTCTTCTTATATTAGATAGAGTAGTCCGGATTATTTCTACTACTATACCTCGCTGATGAGTATGGATACTTTCTTTTATCAGGGGATGATTCAATAATTGTTCCACCTGCGGTATATGTCGTAAGGGTCTTTTCTTGGTTTTGCTCATTTAAATTACAATAATTCGGGCTGGTTGTTTCCTCACTACCTCACCTATAATGCGGGCTTGTTTTATACCATTTGCTTTTAACCGGCTCAGAACCAACGGTGCTTTCTTGTGAGAAACAGATATAAGAAGCCCGCCTGATGTCTGCGGGTCAAATAAAAGGTTCAGGGCTTCTGTCGTTACCTGTTCTCTTACAGTAATATATGGTGAATAAAACTTCCTGTTGTTGTATGTTCCGCCGGGGATAAATCCTTCTCTAACTAACAGTTGCGCCTTAGGAAAATAGGGAACTGCTTTATGGTCAATAATTATACTAACATCGCTGTTAACAGCCATTATATAAGAATGACCTATTAAACTGAAACCGGTCACATCAGTGCAGGCATTTACACCGGTTTTTTGGATTATTAGCGATGCCTCACGGTTAAGAAATGACATAGATTTTATTACCGCAGATATGCTTTTCTGAGAGACCTTTCCGGCTTTAAGAGCGGTGGTGATAACGCCTGTCCCGATTAACTTGGTAAGTATTAATTTATCACCCGGTTGAGCTGTTGAGTTAGTAATGATTTTCTTCGGATGAATAATACCGGTGACGGACAAGCCATATTTTAATTCTACATCATCAATCGTATGACCGCCGACCAAGACTGCGTCCGCTTCGTGGACCTTGTCAAGCCCACCTTTCAATATTTGTCTTAAAATGTCCAGTGGTAATTTCTCTGATGGGAATCCCACAACATTCATTGCGGTGATAGGTTTTCCGCCCATTGCGTAGATATCGCTCAGGGCATTAGTTGCCGCAATCTGCCCGAATAGATATGGGTCATCAACTATCGGCGGGAAAAAATCTACGGTTTGAATTATGGCGATTTGGTCGGACAATTTATAGACGCCGGCGTCATCCGGCTTATCTAAACCGACAAGAAGATTAGGGTCTTTCTTAACAGGAAGTCCGCAAAGAGCCCTGCTCAAATTACCCGGACTGAGTTTTGCGGCGCAGCCGGCACTGTGAACCGTTCGGGTAAGCCGTACTTGCAGTGAGCCCAGCGAACCTGTATTTTCTGGCATATATCCCCCGATTACTTCGGGGGAGCGGTGCACAGCTTATTCCTTTTCGCCTTTCATCTCGCCGAGTATTTTGTGCTTATAGGTCAGAATTATCTTGAACGGCGGCTTTGCACCTTTTCTTACTCCACCGGAGTAATCCTTAACTGAGCCCCCTCAGGTCACACAGAATGAGCCTTTGGCGACCACCTCGCCCTTCGCATCTTTCACTTCTATTGCCGGGAAAAGTGGTGGTTTAATATTAAAATATTCCTCACCGGCACAGCCAAAAACCCTCATACCTGAATAAGACACTTTCACCTTATTTTCATCAGCAGAACACTGAAAGTCTATCCGGAATGGGGCACCCCATTTAATAGTATTCTTCACCTTCTGTTTGGTGGCTTCATCAACTTTAGCAGTAACCTCTATGGTTGGCATACCTGCCTGCTTGATAGCGACCTGATTATTTCTGTCCTCTTGAATATAGCCCAGCCACAGATTATATGAGCCACAGGGAAGGGTTGTCTTCTTATTCCGTGCCGCATCAATATAAATATCGTTACCTGAACGAAGAATAGCCATATCAAGAGGCGGCTTCTCGCACTTAAACTGACTGAACAGGTCAACCACCCCGAACTCACCATCATAAGGCTTGAGCGATATTTGCTGACCATTAGGTTCTACATTGCAATTATAAAGATTGTTCTTTATGTTGATAACACTGCTGAGCGGTACGGCGTAACTGCTATCTGCGATGACCATCAAATCAGTGCCGACCTCGTCATACATATTGTTTTCATTCACATCAATCAGTATTATACCGACACCTTCAACAGTGCCTTTAGTGTATGTAGTAATTGGCTTTCTGGGGGCATCCGGCTTCTGTATCATATTCGGTGTGATTACAGCAAGCCCCTGCTTATCCTTATCATTAGAAACGACCTTAAGCGGATAGTTCTTAAAAAGTTCCGACTTTGTTGACCCATTATCTTCTGTGAATGAAATATTCTGATGGGTCATCAATACCAGAACAAGACATATTCCGACTATGCATAATATTTTCTTCATAATATTCTCCTCGTGCCGGGTTTTAATAAAAAGTATCCTTTTGTTTAATATTAGATATAATGTGAGACTGTTGACAAACCTATTTGTCCCTCGTCGCTGACTGTCATGCTGAACTTG
>JASEHY010000105.1 GCA_030018555.1 Planctomycetota bacterium | reverse complement strand
TTCTGGACACTTCTTATCTTACGTTTTATCTTGCGTGTTCCGAGCATAGTTCGTTAATCGTTAAATGGTAACGAAACCCGTATCGTCTAACGGTTACGGAGTTCGTCAACGTTTCTCTTAAATTTAGTCCAAGCAATAGACAATTTGTAAAGTTGTCTGCCGGATTTGTCATATACATCAATTAATTCCTCACACAATTTTACGTCAATAAATTGAGGATATATATCTTTACACTGGCTCAAACTTACTATCATTTCATTTGATTCAGCCATGGCATCATCAAGGTATTTTTGGAAACCCATCTTTTGGTGGCGTTTTGCATAGCCCTCGCCAATAAGTCTGGGAATGGATTTACAAGCACGACTTAATTGGTCTTTAAGGTCACGTTTCTCGCTTTCAGGTAATTTGGGCACTATTTTAGCCATCACAGTGAGACAAGAATTATAAGTATTTTGATAGACATACAAATCCTTAAAACTTCTTATAGGTTTTCTTATGTTTTCGTCCATTTTAGTTGCCCCCTAAACGATATCCGATACGGGCTTCGTAGCCGACTAACCTAACCCTTATAATCTTTAGTGTATTCCTCCACTACCTTCTTCATATTTTCTATGGTCTGCATATCAAGTTTTCTGGTTCTCTTGATGGATTCAATAATGCCTGGATGTTGAGTAGTGATAAACGACCTTATTGAATCCATAAAAGTCCGAACCTTCTCAATTGGCAGAGCATCTAAATAGCCGTTAGTGCCCAACCAGATTGAGATTATCTGTTCCTCCACCGGCATAGGTTGATACTGTGGTTGTTTAAGTATTTCTACCAGCCGTTCGCCTCTGGTTAACTGAGACTGTGTGGTTTTATCAAGTTCTGAGGCGAACTGGGCAAAGGTGGCGAGTTCACGATACTGAGCCAGATCAAGTCTGAGTCTGCCGGCAACCTGTTTCATTGCCGGTATCTGTGCTGAGCCGCCGACGCGTGATACGGATATTCCCACATTAATAGCCGGTCTGACACCCGCATAAAACAGGTCCGGCTCTAAATAAATCTGACCATCAGTAATAGAAATAACATTCGTAGGGATATAACCTGAGACATCACCTGCCTGTGTTTCTACAATAGGGAGGGCGGTCAGAGAACCTCCGCCGAGTTCGTCAGATAATTTTGAGGCGCGTTCTAATAATCTGGAATGGAGATTAAAAATATCGCCCGGATATGCCTCTCTGCCCGGCGGTCTTCGTAATAGTAAAGACAGTTGCCGATATGCGGCTGCGTGTTTGGATAAGTCGTCATATATTACGAGGGAGTGTTGTTTGTTATCCCTGAAATATTCGCCCATAGCACAGCCGGCATAAGGTGCGATATAGAGAAGCGGTGCCGGGTCAGAAGCGGATGCGGATACCACAATAGTATATTTCATTGCACCATGTTTTTCAAGGGTGTCTATAATACTGGCAATAGTTGACGCCTTCTGCCCGATTGCTACATAAATACAGACAACCCCTTCTTCTTTTCCGCCAGACCCAGTGGGTTCGGTGGACTGATTGATGATAGTATCAACCGTAAGAGCGGTTTTGCCGGTCTGTCTGTCGCCGATAATAAGTTCACGCTGACCCCTGCCGATAGGAATCATAGAATCAATAGCAATCCAGCCGGTCTGGAGCGGTTCTTTAACTGGCTGACGCTGGACGACATTAGGCGACCTACCTTCTATGGGACGATATTCATCGGTTACAATCGGTCCTTTGCCGTCAAGAGGATGTCCGAGAGCATTGACCACCCGTCCGACCAGAGCAGGTCCGACCGGCACCTGAGCAATACGTCCTGTTGCCTTGACCTCATCGCCTTCTTTAAGCACCGTGTCATCACCTAAAACAACACAGCCGACATTGTCTTCTTCTAAACTCAGCGCCATACCAAAAATTGGTTCAGAATGATATTGGGTGGAAGTGAATTCTACCAGTTCGGCATACATTACTTTGTCTAATCCCCAGAGACGGGCAATACCATCGCCGACCTGAAGGATGGTGCCCACGGTCTCCATTTTAAGTTTGGTATCATATTTGTTGATTTCTTGTTGAATAATGGAAGTGATTTCTGCGGGTTTAATATTTTGAGTCATAGATGGTTCCTTTCAGATAGCGTAGAGTCTTTCTGCTCTAAACTTCATTTTTATGTTTTCTCAAGTAGTTTTTCCTTCAGGTCTTTAAGTTTTCCTTGAACACTTCCATCAAAAACGCGGTCGCCAATCTGGACTGCGATGCCCCCTAAAATAGAAGGGGTATTTTCAATATTAAGTGTTACATCCTTTCTGGTAACTGCTATAAGTTTTTGCTTTATATCCTGCAGTTGTGTTTCGGTTAAAGGAAGTGCTGTTTTTATCTTTGCCCTGATAACTCCAAGTGCCTCGTCTGCTAAAATAGAATAAACTTCCGCAATATCTGCTAAAAGGTCAGTCCGTTTTTTGCTAACCAGCAACTCCATAAAACGAATAAGTGCCGGCTCAATCTTATATCTATCAAGGATTCTGACAACGATTTCATTTTTTGTATGTTGTGGTATCAGTGGAGTCTCCAGTAGATTGGCAAAATTTGGGTTTGTTGAGTAAATATCAAGAATGGTTTTGAGGTCCTGACCTATTTTGTTTATCATATTTGTCGGGACCGTATTCATCATTGCGCGGACGTATCTGGCGGCAATAGTTTTAGATATCATTTCACCTTATCCACTTCCTGTAAGAATTCTGATACTATTTTGGAATTGGTTTCCCCGTCTAATTGTTTGCTGATAACCTTTTCTGCGGCTGATATAGAAAGAGAGATTATCTCATTACGTAGTTCTTTCATTGCCTTTTTCTTTTCTAATTCTAATTCTTCACGGGCTTTGCGGAGTATATTGTCTGTCTGTAGATGTGATTCGGAAATAATCTGGGCTTTTGCAGAGAGACCTTCTTTAATTGCATCCTGAATCTTCTGGTAGCCCTCTCTTTCTATTGACTGCAGTTTGTTCTGGTATTCTTCAGAGAGTCTGGCAATTTGTTTCTTGTCTTCTTCTATTTTAGAGAAGGTATCTTGTATTTCTTTTCTACGATTATCAAGATGTTCTAATACTCTACCGAAGAGGAACTTTTTGAGTATCAAAAAGAGGATAATAAAATTTATAACCAGTAATAAGATAACTTCTCCCTGGGCACCTAATGCAGTAAAAAGGTCTTTCATAAATATATGTATGACTGAACTCTTGTGAAAAGGCTTTTTCTGTCATTCTGAACGGAGCCCTTCGGCAACTTGTCACCCTGAGCGGAGCGAAGGGTCTCATTTGCCTCAGGATAAACTCCGCGGAGTGAAGAATCTCATTTTATGCGGTTTTGAAGCGAGATTCTTCGCCTGTCCCTCTGACGGGATCCCGTGAGGGACGGGCTCAGAATGACACCTTTTGGGTAGTCTGTTTCCCGTTTTCGCAAGAGTTCAGGTATAAGAACGTTTTCGTCCCCCCCGAGGTAACATCGGGGAGGACGAACAAGTCGGATTATTAGTGTTCTGGTTTTCCTTTCTTCTCTATTTCATAGGCATCAGATACTTTCTGTGATTCTACTACTTCCTTACCATATTTTGCCTGAATCATATCGTTCAGATTGGTGCGTAACAGAACGCCGTTCACAAAGAGTGTAAAAAGCACCAATGTTTCAATCAGAGCCAAGCCGAGTAATAAAGAAGTAAAAATGCGACCACCTGCTTCTGGTTGTCTGGCAATGGCTTCCACAGCGCCTGAGATGGCACGCGATTGGCTGAAAGCGCCAATAGAAGCGGTTAACGCCATACCCAACCCGATTACTAATGCGGTCATCCAGATATCCATTCGTATCACCCCCTTTCATTACTATAATTCTTAATTGTGAATTCTTGATTTTTAATTAGAAGCAGTTTTAACTATTGCTGTTAAGATTTTGATAATTTCCTCTATGTCTTTAATTAAGTTGTCTGCCTGGTTTTGTTGTACAAATTGTCCATCTCGCAAGAGACGAATCCAGTAATGGGTTTCTCGGGCTTCTTTAGAAGCCACCGACATCTTAGAGATAAAATCTTTACGACTTTGCCCGGCAATGGCTTCTTCAACATTCGCTCCAATACTTGTTGCAGACCTTACCAATTGCTTTGATAGAATGAATTCATGTCTTTCCAGTAATTCTTTATACAAAAGAACTATCTTTAACGCAAATCCATAACTCTTATCTCTTATAATATTGTCTTTCATTACATTAAGAATTCAAAATTAATAATTCATAATTACTCACTATGCGCGGTCATTAGCATAATATAAATAGAAGAAAGCGCTGTAAATATAAATGCCTGTAAAACCGATGTGAATGCCGCAAAACCATACATTACCATCTGAAGAGGCAATAACGGAAACCCTAAATCAACTAAAGATAAGATAATAGAATCCTCACCAAATATATTTAGATACAATCGTAGAGAAAGAGACATTGTCCTGACCATTTCACCTAACATATGTAGAGGAAATATTAAAGGTGCTATAATCCATGTTACCAATTCCTTAGGTGAGCCGGCGTGATGTTTAAGATACCCCCATAAACCATGCTCTCTCATCCCATATGCTTGAACCATAATAATGACTACGATAGCCATAGAGACCGTGCAGTTCCAGTTTGCGGTTGGAGAAATCATTCCGGGGATAAGACCGAGTATATTAAGGAATAAAATAAAGAGGAAGGCGGTTCCCAAAAGCCCTAAATACTTTCGTCCTCCCTGCCCGATAAATGAATCCATCAGCCCTGCTAAAAAATCTACAATAACTTCCGCTAAAGATTGTAATCGTTCCGGTGTCTTATGTAGCCGTCGTGTAGATAAATAGGAAATAATTATCAAAAACCCCATTACCAGCCAACTAAAGACGATAATCTGGAAATAGGTCTCGCCATTTTCACCTTTAAGAAATTCAGGGAGTAGATTACTCTCCGAAAGTCTCCGGTAAATGGGCGTTACTAATGTCGGCGGATGATGTTCTGCTGCCATAGATTAGCGTAAAGTTCTTTATGCTTCCCTCTGGGACTCTATGTACGGTATTTAAATAGTATCACCATTGTAATTATTAAAGGTGATAAAATCATTCCTATGATAAAAGGTGTCCCCGCAAAGAATGCCATATTCGTGAAGACATACATTATTATTCCGATAACCACTAATTTTAATACAATAAACCCGAATATTAACGGCTTCCTGGGACGGGCGAATAAAAATCTGCCTGCCAATTTCCAACTGACAAAAGGATAAATACCGACAAAACCGCCAATAATAAGATTGAGAATATTTTGAGTATTGAACGAAAATATATCTTGAGCCATAGGAAAGTATAAACACGAATCTCACCCTTCGTTTTACTTGGTAGCCACCATCCTGTGAAGGACAGGGTAAACTCATT
>JASEHY010000104.1 GCA_030018555.1 Planctomycetota bacterium | reverse complement strand
CTCGCCCTTCGGGGCGGGACGCCCGTACAGCTTGCCCGTATGGGGGCGGAACGGGTAAAGGGGGCCAGGGGGTTATGCCTTTGTATCAGATTTTTCTTGATAGAACAATAATAATTTTATACAAATATTTTTCTATGTCAACTATTAATGCAACAGAGATTAAAAAAGGAATGACCATAAAGTTTAATAATGAACTCTATGAAGTGACGGATTATGACCATATCACACCGGGTAACTGGCGCGCTATGATTCAGGCAAAGATGCGCAATCTCAAAACCAACTCCACCCTTGAATATCGGTTCAGGTCTTCTGACCGCATAGAAGTAATGCTCATAGAAATGACCCCGTCCGAGTATCTCTACCAGAAAGGTTCTTCTTATATTTTTATGAACACCCAGAACTACGAAGAAATTTCTATTTCCCAAGAGTTATTGAAAGAGAAAACAAAATATCTCTCCGCAAACCAATCTATAATGTTGGTGTATTGTGATGGTAATTTAATTGATGTGCAACTGCCGATTACCGTTGACCTGAAGATAACCGAAACTTCTCCACCTCTTAAGACAGCAACAATTACTAATGTGTCCAAGTCTGCCACTCTGGAGACGGGGCTTGTTGTACAGGTGCCGGCTTTTATTGAACAGGGAGAGGTTGTCCGTGTGGACACACGAGACGGCAGGTATATGGAGCGTGTTCGCCCCGTTAGAGATTAGGTTTTGAAGACCGGAATGGGCAAACGTTATCTCAAGAACCGTTTGAGACGTTTCCTGTCTCTAACGGGGTGAGCCCCGTTAGAGATTAGGTTGGGGGGGTGGGTGAGGAATAGGGACATCCTTCTATGAAACCATTAACCGTTTTTAAGTTAGGTATAGTTCCTTACGAAGAATCGCTCTCTTTCCAGTTTGAACTGGTTGAGCGAGCCAGAGAATCAAAAGGGGGAAATTCTTTTCTGGTATTTTTAGAACACAAGCCGGTAATTACACTCGGCAAAAATGCCAATCGCAATAATATTCTTGTTTCATCAGAGTCGCTTAACAGGAAAAAGATACAGGTCATTCAGACCGACCGCGGCGGTGATGTTACTTATCATGGACCAGGTCAACTTATTGGCTATCCCATACTTGCCCTTGCCTTTCATAGGAAAACAATGAAGGAGTATGTGCGAGCAATAGAAAACACACTTGTAGATACGCTTGCGGAATTTGGTATCAATGCATATACCAAGGATGATAAATCCGCCGGAGTCTGGGTGAAAAAAGCAGGGGTTGATGATGGTTATGAATATAAGATTGGATTTTTAGGTATGCGAGTCTCCAGAGGTGTTACTTACCACGGGTTTTCGCTCAATATCAATAACGAACTTGATAGTTTTAACCTTATTAATCCCTGCGGATTGAAAAATGCTAAAATTACTTCTGTTTCAGAACTGCTCGGCAAAAAGATACCGCTCTGCGATTTTATTAAAAAGTATCTTGTGGTTTTTTCGGAACTCTTTGATGTATCTATCACAGAAGTAGAAACGCATTTATCACATATCCCGTCTGAAATATCTACTTAACAATGTTTTTTCCAGAGTGGCTAAAGACAAGAAAACATCCCCTTGGTAAATCCATCGCTATAAACAGAATTCTTAAAGATTGTGGACTTCACACTGTCTGCCAGAGTGCCAGGTGTCCCAATATCTTTGAGTGCTTCTCAAGAGGCATAGCAACCTTTCTTATTCTCGGTAATATCTGCACAAGACACTGCCGCTTTTGCGCTATTCCGACCCACGCTCTTTCACAGAATGAACGAGAGAGGGTGGGGGATAACGAGCCGAGCCGGGTTGCAATCGCTACTAAAAAGATGGCTCTCAAGCATGTCGTAATTACCTCTGTTACACGCGATGACCTGCAGGATGGAGGTGCAGATGTATTTTATGAAACGATACTAAAAGTAAGAGAAATGTGTCCGGATACTATTATTGAGGTCTTAACCCCTGACTTTTCCGCCGAACCCCGAAAGCATTCGGGGTCTGGCACGACAGTCAACAAGACAAGTATCCGCAAGGTAATTAAAGCCATGCCCGATGTCTTTAATCATAATATAGAGACCGTTTCACGGCTCTATCCTGAAATAAGACCAGAAGCCAACTATCAACGCTCACTAAATGTTCTTTTATATGTTACAAAACTTAATTCTAATATAATTACAAAATCCGGTCTGATGTTAGGTCTGGGCGAAGAACAAAACGAGGTGGAGAAAACAATGTCTGACCTGAGAAGAGTAAAATGCAGGTCTATAACACTGGGACAATATTTACGCCCGTCTCTAAACCCTGAAACAGTTGAAGTAAAAAGGTTTATCACTCCTGAGGAGTTTGCGTTCTACAGGCAGAGGGCTTACCAGATGGGATTTGAGACGGTTTCATCTGGTCCTTTTGTCCGCTCCTCATATCGTCAACAAGAGTAGTTCAAGAGGTTCAATACAATGTTAGTTTATCTCTATATTTTTATCGGAATACTTGCCATCGTGGTATTTTTTGTTATGCTCATAAGGACTAAAAAACAGAAGGCAGGGATGCAAAAAGAGGATGAATGGATGCAGAGTCTTCCTCCAGAAGAATGGGGAATGACCGATGAAGATGAAGAAGAAAGCAACGGTGCAGGCAGAGAATAGCCAGAACAGATTCGTGGCGCCTCAGGCGCCACTCACTGCAATCAAGTCTTTAGTCATCGTGGAATCTCCCGCCAAGATAAAAACAATCAGCCGTATTCTCGGTGATGATTACCTTATCAAATCTTCTTATGGACATATCCGCGACCTGCCTAAAAGTAGATTGGGCATAGATATTGAAAACAATTTCACGCCAACCTATCAATCAATAAGGAAACAGATTAAGAATATTAACGAGTTAAAAAAGATATCCGCAGGTAGCAAGATGGTTTATCTTGCCACTGACCCGGACAGGGAAGGTGAAGCAATTGCCTGGCATCTATCTGTGGTTCTGAAAGTTCCTGAAGAGAAAATCTGGCGTGTAAGTTTTGATGAAATAACTGCACCGGCAGTCCGCAAGGCGTTTGAAGAGCCAAGAAAGATATCAATAAATCTGGTTAACGCACAACAGGCAAGACGTCTGCTTGACCGCATTATGGGATATACCCTCTCACCTTTGCTGTGGAAAAAGATAACCAAAGGATTGTCAGCAGGCAGGGTTCAGTCCGTGGCGCTCCAGCTTATCGTGGAACGGGAAAAGCAAATTAAAGCATTCAAGACACGGGAATACTGGAAAATCACGGCTGAACTTCTCAACGAGGATTCATCCAGAAGCCCATACGGGCTGAAGGACAAAGAACCGTCTCCCCTTTCGGGCAGTGAGCCCCTGGTAGCCACCATCCCGATATTCATCGGGACAGGGCGAATCTGTATCCTGCTTACTAAACTTAATGATGTCAGGGTTGGCAGTCCTCTGGACACCAACACCAATATCTGGCTGGGCGCTGAATCAGAATCAAAGAAACTGGTGGAATGTCTGCTCAAAAGTGAGTTTATTGTTTCTTCTATTATAGAAAAAGATGCCTATCAATATCCGCCTCCCCCTTTTATTACCAGCACCTTACAGCAGGTGGCATCAACCAGGTTAAACTTCAGCCCCAAAAAGACGATGGTTATTGCCCAGCAACTTTATGAAGGGATAGATTTACCCGAAGGACCGACTGGTTTAATTACCTATATGCGTACCGATTCGGTGCGGGTAAGCGAACTGGCTATCAACGAATGTCGCAAATTTATCAGTCAGCAATATGGGGAAACACTGCTCCATCCCGAAGCCCGTCGTTACAAACCGAGCAAGCAATCACAACAGGCGCACGAGGCAATCAGGCCGACCTATGTCTCCAAGACGCCGGACAGCATTGCACAATATCTCACCAAAGACCAGTATAAACTCTATGACCTTATCTGGAAATGTTTTGTGGCAACCCAGATGAAGCCGGCGCTCTGGCACAATAAAACCGTGGAGATTGAAGCAACATTATCGCCCGCCCTTGATTTGTCCGTATTCTCCAACGACAAGCGGAAAAATATTATCGCAGAAAAGATACTCCAGGGTTTGCAGGACACAGAACACAGGACACAGGACACAGAACACAGGACTAAGATAATAACTATCCTCAACAAGAATAAAGAGGATAAGATTACTGCCATGAATATACTGGAAGAATTAGGTAAAGACCCCACGGACAAGGCACTGATTGTAAATGTGCTGGGTATTCTTGATGAGCCAGTAGAAAACAACCTGCTTGCCGAGAGTTTATCCGTGCAGAAATGCGTTTTCGGAGCAAGTGAACACCGCCTATTATTTAAAGGGTTTCTGATACTTCATCAGCCAGAAGAGCAACTATTACCTGCGCTTAAAGAGAATGAGAAACTGACCCCGGTAAATATTACTCCGTCGCAATCATTTACCAATCCGCCGTCTCGTTATACTGAAGCAATGCTGGTTAAGGTTCTGGAAAAATACGGAATTGGAAGGCCTTCAACCTATGCCCCGATTATCTCTACCATCCAGGACAGGGGTTATGTTATTAAAATAAGCCGTGCGCTTCTGCCCACAGAATTAGGTGTCCTCGTAAATGATAAATTAGTGCCTTTCTTTGATGATATTATCAATACTAAATTTACCGCACAGATAGAGGAAGAACTTGACCTTATTGAAGAAGACAAGAAAGATTGGGTTTCTCTGCTTCGGGAGTTTTATGAGCCATTCAGTAAAGATTTAGAAAAGGCAGGAGAGGAAATGACCAGCGAAAAAGGGAAAGAAGTCGCAGATATGAAATGCCCGAAGTGTTCGTCAACGATTGTGGAAAGATGGTCCCGTTTCGGCAGATTCCTTGCCTGTGCCGGATATCCGGAATGCAAACATACCATTTCTCTGAAGATAAAACCAGAGACAATTCTCGCTCACCAGACCTGTGAAAAATGTGGAAAGGAGATGATAGTAAAGACCAACCGACGCGCTCGCAAATTCATTGCCTGTTCGGGCTATCCGGAATGCAAAAACGCCAAACCTTTTAGAGAGACCGCCCCACATCCTAAATCCGAAATCCTAAATTCCAAATTCCAAGAGGAGTTAGAGGAACTCATAGAGGAAGGTGAGCCCAGTTAGGCAGGATTATTCACCCCGATAAAATCGGGGCTATAAAGTAGTAACCTGAATGTCAAGAACAAGTCGTTTGATTTTCTTGTCAGGGTTGACCGGGTCTTCTGTCTCTACCATCCTGAAATTGATATAAGAAGTGGTGCCCGAAGCGCCATGGCGCCCTGGCGCCAGACCGTCAGGTGAAAACGGGGCAATCCCCTTTGCCCGCCGCCCAACTTCGTTGGGCGAGCCTCCCGCCTTAGGCGTCGCCTGTGGCGAACCTCGCCCTAGTGGGCGGGAGGTTCGCCCTGCGGGGCGACGCCCCTTCGGGGCGGGA
>JASEHY010000103.1 GCA_030018555.1 Planctomycetota bacterium | reverse complement strand
ATCGGCTCTCGCAATGACAAAAGGGGGTTTGTCAACAGTCTCAATATAACCGTCTTTAGAAAAGGAGTATTTATGGAAATATTAGTGATAGTATTGACTGGTATATTTGTTATTGTATGTATTTTGCTTATAGCGATTATTCTGCTACAGCCACATTATAGTGAAAGCGGACTGGCAGGTGCCTTCGGGGGCGGTGGCGGTATGGATTCGTTTCTCGGCGTTAAGGCGGTTTCAGTCGCAGCAAAGATTACGGTAGCACTGGCGGTCCTTTTCTTGCTACTGGCAATTGTTCTGGCACAACTCCCCCGTACCGCCGGTGGGAGAGGACTAATCAGCAGTGAAAAAACTTCTCCCCCACCTCCAGCGAAAACAGTAACACCTCCACCAGCACAAGAGGTATCTCCTGTTTCACCTACAGAAAGTCCGAGTGTTATTATACCTGATGTTCCAATAACGATTTCGCCCACAGAGACGATAACGTCGACGCAGCCGGTAAGCCCAACCACACCGATTGAAACACCACGCGAAGAACCCTCTGCACCTATTTCACCAGAGGGAAGATAATCTATGCAAACTGAAGAGCATTATCATAAGTTATTTGAAAGATTATCCGCTATCCAGAAAGGACATTTTATCCTGACCTCAGGTAATCACAGTGATACCTATGTTCAGTGTGCCCGTATTCTGGAAAGACCAGATGTTACCGCCAGATTATGCAAGAAGTTAATAATTCCATGGAAGAATAACAAGATAGATATTGTCGTTGGTCCTGCCGTGGGCGGTATAATTATTTCTTATGAGTTAGCAAGAATGCTTTCCCGAAGGAATTCGGGATGGCAAAGGAAGGGTATTGGTTTGCGCCAAAAGGCAAAGGCAATGTATCTGGAAAGAGTAGAACCCACTGGGCTGACCTTAAGAAGAGGTTTTAGTATCAGCGCAGGTGATAGAGCGATAGTGGCAGAGGATGTTATTACCACAGGCGGTTCAGTAAAAGAGGTTGTGGATATAGTAGAGCAATATGGAGGCAAGGTAGTAGGGATTATTTCTCTGGTTGACCGCAGGCCAGAAAAGAACAAGAATTTATTCGGAATAAGATTTAATTCTCTCGTAAAAGTAAATCCTCCTATATATCAGCCCGACAAATGTCCGCTCTGTGCTAAGGGCATAGCAGCAGAAAAACCGGGTTCAAGGGGCATTAAATTATGAATAGTATGACAGGTTTCGGTGAAGCAACGGGTAGACTCTCTAACAAACACATTCGTGGCGCCGCTGGCGCCACTCAGTGTGAACAAAATATACAGGTACAAATCCGTTCTGTAAATAATAAGTTTTTAAGTATAAAATCAAATCTGTCTGAGATGCTCAGTGGGTATGAATCTGATATTGAGACGATTATCAGGCAATATGTGCAAAGAGGCACGGTCAATCTTTCTATAAAGGTTACTCCTGACCGGGTTGAGAATCTGGTGATAAATCGTGCCTTGTTGAATAATTATTATCGGCAATTGAAGGCAATTCAGAAGAGTATTGGCTTAACGGGTCATCTCTCTTTTGAGACACTTATCAATCTGCCCGGTGTTCTGGAGCCATCTACCAAGTCAGATTACAGCGGTATCAGGGAATGGCGGTTTATTAGTGCCACTATTAAAAGGGCACTTGAAAATCTGGTGGCGATGAGAAGACGCGAAGGCAACCGCTTGAAAAAGACCTTTCAACATAACCTCAAGCGGATGAACCTGTCTCTTGAAGGAATAAAGAAACGAACCCCGGAGGTATTATCAGCATATGAATCCTCATTCCGTAAGAAACTGCAAAACATACTGGACACTTATTCCTTCCCGCTAAGGCGGGATGCCGCCCCCTTCGGGGGCGAGCCTCGCCCTGCTGGGCGGGGGAAAGGAATGGTATTGTCGGGCCCCATAAGTTTATGGGCACCGCCATCAAGAAGCGGTTTGCCCTGAATATCAAATACCTGTTTTTCTAATTGGTTGAGAATCTGGCGGGCGCGTTTGAGGGTTTCCTGCGGTAATCCAGCCAGACGGGCAACTTGAATCCCGTAACTCTTATCAGTCCCGCCGGGTATAATCTTTCTCGTAAAGATTATCTTATCGCCCCATTCCCTGACAGAGATGTGATAGTTCCTTACCCCTGGCAATACCAGCGCAAGTTCAGTGAGTTCGTGATAGTGCGTGGCAAATAGCGTCCGACTGCCCGAATGGTCGTGAAGGTATTCAGTAACAGCCCAGGCAATACTTACTCCGTCAAAGGTGGAAGTTCCCCTGCCTACTTCATCCAGTATTATTAAACTGCGGTTTGTGGCGTTATTGAGGATATTAGCGGTTTCGTTCATTTCTACCATAAAGGTGCTTGAGCCGCGGGTGAGTTCGTCAGATGCGCCCACCCGTGTGAAGATGCGGTCAACCACGCCAATCGTTGCTTCTTTAGCCGGCACAAAACTTCCCATCTGCGCCATCAGAACTATTAGCGCCACCTGCCTGATATATGTGGATTTGCCTGACATATTAGGTCCGGTCAGGATTATGATTCGTTGGTCTTCGTCCCCCCCCCCCTTATCAAGGCAGATGTCATTAGGTATAAATTTCTCATCAAGGACCTTTTCCAAGACAGGATGTCTGCCCTCGGTAATTTTGATAAGAAGCGAGTCATCAACTATAGGCGCACAGTAGTTATTCTCACTGGCAACCTGTGCCAGAGAAAGCAGACAATCAAGAGTTGCAATCGCTCCTGCAATATTCTGTAATTGAATGGTCCATATCGCTGCCTCTTTACGGACCTGAGAGAAGATTTCATATTCCAATTTCTGACTGCGTTCTTTAGCGTGCAAGACCTGTGTCTCGTAATCCTTTAATTCCGGTGTAATATAGCGTTCTGCGTTCTTGAGCGTCTGCTTGCGAATATAATTTAAGGGTATCTTAGATTGATGGACATTGGTTACCTCAATATAGTAACCGAATACCTGATTGTAGCCAACCTTGAGAGAATTGATACCGGTGCGTTTTATTTCTTCTGCCTGAAAATGTGTGATAAAGTTCATTCCTTCTTTACAAATGTTTCGTAGGTGGTCTAATTCACTGTTGTAACCGTCTTTAATTATACCGCCTTCTGTGAGGTCTAAAGGCGGGTCATCTGCTATCGCTCTCCCGATTAGTTTCTGAAGGGCTTCTAATGGGTCAAGTTTAGAGCATAGAGCATAGAGCATCCCGATGTCCATCGGGACGCTATACGCTCTCAACTCTACGTTGATAAAAGGGAGCCGTTGGAGTGTCTTTTTCAGACCGACCATATCTCTGGCATTTGCCCTGCCTGAACCAATCTTGGCAGAGACCCTTTCTATGTCCACGCATTCTTTCAATTCTTTCTGTAGTTCTTTGCGTCTGGTCATTTCCTTAACAAATGCCGCAATCCCGCCCTGGCGGGACAGGATTTCCGGGACATCTTTCAAAGGCGAGAGTACCCAATCCCTCAGCATCCTGGCGCCCATTGCGGTTTGCGTCTTATCCAGCACCCACAAAAGAGAACCATAACCCGTCTCTTCCTGCCCGCTCCGCTCTCTCGCCTCGTCTCCGCCGAGGCGGAGCGGGCGTTGGAGCGAGGCGAGCGTATTCATCCCGTATCGTTGACTTGAGATAGTGGAAAGAAGTTCCAGTGAAACATGGGTCGTGCGGTCAAGATACAAACGGTTCTCAGAAGAATATCTTTCTAATTTAGTAATATATTTTAATGATGGGCTTAATCCCAGTGGGTGAGGAGTGGCGCCTTCGTCGCTATGGCGCTTCGGCGCCATTTGTGTTTGATAAAGATACTGTAATATTGCACCAGAGGCACAAATCCCCTGATAAATGTTATCACAGCCGAAGCCGGCTAAATTGGTCGTCTGGAAATGCTCTATCAGTGTTTTATAGGCAGAAGCATATTCAAAAGCCCAGTCGCTAAATGGTGTGAAAGTAGTCTGTATATTATTCTTTATTGAGTCCATTATCTGTGGGTTCTGGATAGTGAGATATTCGGGGATAAGACATTCGGACGGATTTACCCGACGGAGTTCATCAATCAGGCGATTAAGGTCAAAGGGAAACTCTTCTGTCTTGAATTCGCCTGTAGAAAGGTCAATCCAGGCAAGACCAATAAATCCCCCCATCCCCTCCCGACGTAACGTCGGGGGGGGTGCGGGTGGATTTAAGGAGGATAAAGAGGGATTTGAATGTGTTTTCTGGCTGGTAGTGATATTAAGACATATAGCGCAGAGGAAATTAGGCGCCTTGCTGTTAAGGATATTGTCTTCCAGTACCGTACCGGGCGTGATGACCCGGATGACCGAGCGGTCAACCAGTCCTTCGGTCATGCCTGAGGCAGATCCGCCCGTACGGGCGACCGTCCCGTCTAATAGGTCGCCGTGGCGGACAGATTCGGCTGGCTCGGTCTGCTCACAAATCGCAACCTTGAATCCTGCCTTAAGAAGACGATTGATGTAGGTGGTAGCGACGTGGTAAGGAACGCCTGCCATTGGTACTGGACTCTGGTTCTTAAATCTGGCGGTTAACGTTATGCCCAGCACGCGAGAAGCAGTCCTGGCATCATCATAGAACATCTCGTAAAAATCACCCAGACGGAAAAAGAGTATCTCCTGCGGATATTTCTGTTTAATTGCCTGATATTGTTCCATTATTGGAGTCATCTCTATGCTCCTGTCCTATGAGGATACGGGATACGAGATGTGAGATACGAGATAAATATCTCATTCATCTCTTTTCACTAAATGGGTTTGTTCAACACTTTGAATAAACTTATTTAACATCCGACCTAATTTGTCATATTCCGCCACAAACTCGTCAAAAGTGTTTTTATCCTTTAACGATTTAGTTTCGTAAAGCAATTCCAGATGTTCAATAGTTTCATCGCAGGAAGCATGGGCATAAACCAGATATTTGATAAATTCGGCTTTGTAGCGTCTTCTGCCGAACCCTTCTACAATATTTGTACTGATAGATTTAGATGAGCGTCTAATTTGCGAACCCTCTTCGTATAATTCAAACTTTGGTAAACTCAAGGTTATCGTATGTAATTCTACGGCCAATTTATGTGCCAGTTTATATACCTCCAAATCCTTATAACTTTGGAAACTCATATTTCACCTCCCATATCCCGTATCCCATATCTCATATCTCGCGTCACGGCACTACCACTGCCTCTATACCCATTTCCTGAAGTTTCTTGGCTTCTTTCTGTGCTTCTTCAAAGTTAGAGAATCTGACTGACCAGACATAATAAAACTCTTTGCCGTCTATCAGGATAATATTCACCGCTGCTAAAATACCCTTTTCGTTCTGTAGTTGTGTCTGATAATCTATCGCATTCTTTTTGAGCCGGTATTTGCCCAGTTGAACCGTGAAGGTATTGGGAGGTATAGAAAGTCGTTCAGTTATATGCTCTCGGAGTTTGTCTTGC
>JASEHY010000102.1 GCA_030018555.1 Planctomycetota bacterium | reverse complement strand
CTCTCGCCCAGTCAAGAAAAGGTGCTCTGACACAAGTCATCTTTGAGGATATTGATTTATCTGATAGACCCATCTTAAAAATCGTTCTTGATGTTAATGACGCTCTTGCCTGTGATAATACTGTCTATCTTATGCCACCTCAGAAGGACACAATAAATGTTGCTCTGATAGGTCAGGACAGTTCCGTTCTGCGTAAGACGTTGATGGCTATCCCAAAACTAAATCTGGATTATTTACCTGTTTATAACGAGGGGGGGGGAGAGTCAGGCGAGTATGATATTTATATTTATCACGAAACCACGGTTCCTTCCCGACCACTCTCTAATGTAATAATTATCAACGGCAGGACTGAAACATCCTTGTCTCCTTTATGGGAATTTAAGGGTGAGGTAGTGGACTTCAGTGTAACCCGTATAGATACTACCTGGCCTGTGCTAAAATATTGCCAGACCGAGATTTTTACCAATATACCGCGTGCTATAAATCTCTCACCGCGTAATAAAGCACACCTAAAACCTATTATCCAAGCCCGTCTTGATGGGGCTCAGAACTCGGCAGACGATAATTTTATCCTCATCGGTGAGTGTAGATTCGCCCCGTCTTCAGCGGGGCTCACTATAAAGCAGAAAGGCGGGGACAGAGTTATATTGATTAATTTCCCAATAGAATGGCGTTCCGAATATTATCCTGAGGATTGGACACTCACACCGACTTTTCCCATCTTCTGGACAAACCTGATAAACTACCTGATTTCTTCCTCGCACACAATGAGCAACGACTATTTTTATTATCGCACCACTGAGATGGATATTCCGCTAAAAATGGTGGGGTTGCATTATCTCTCGTCGTCCGTCCATGGTAGCCACCATCTTGTGAAGGAGGGAATGAGTGATAAAACCGTAATCGGGATAAACCTCTGCAACGAAGAAGAATCTGACAACAATGGAATAACACTTATAGAATCTTCTATTTCTTTCGCCAACCGCACGAGACAGGAAAATACTATAGAAACAAAAAGAGCATCTTTAGATTACTGGCTGGTTTCTATTGCAGTGATTCTGGTGTTATTAAGTTGGTTATTATCCGGGGGTATGGGAAAGTATAAAAATTAGCCACAAAGACACCAAGACACGAAGAAAATCCCGATAAATCGGGACTAATTTCTTCTTAGAGCGTGTTTCATAACCCGTTATTTGTCACCCTGAACTTGGTTCAGGGTCTCATAACACAGATGCTGAAACGAGTTCAGCATGACACCGATAAGACATAGAACGACTATGCAGGTTATGAAACACGCTCTTAGTGTCTTTGTCCCTCTGACGGGATAAATGCCTTCGTGGCAGAAGTTACGAAGTTTTCTTGACCACATTGAGAGATGTTTGATAGAATACTATATATGAATAATAATATCCGTTTCTTGATAATAGGGTTGCTCTTTCTTCTCACTTCCTGTACCACTACTCCAAAAGATGTCAAGATACAGCCAGAAATCAGGACACTTTTTTCCGCCGAACCCCGAATGCTTTCGGGGTCCGGCGGACAGGGTTCACCCTGGCTTGGCATAACCTGCCTGGATAGTCCGGAGGGTGTAGAGGTGTCCGATGTGTATATAAATTCCCCTGCCCAGAATGCCGGCATCAAGAAAGGCGATGTCATCATAGAATTTGGGAACGAGAAGGTTTCTAATACCGACTCTCTCCTGTTGCGAGTGAGCGAGAAAAAGATAGGCGATAAGGTTACCGTCAAGGTTAGACGCATAGAAGAAAAGATAGAATTAACCACCCCGCCACCGGGTATTATCGCAAAGGATGAACTTTCAAAGAAGTTCGGGGAGTTTATCAGTAAAGGCAGGGTCTCTGATAAATTCGCCTTTAAGGCAGAGCGGAAACAAGAGATAAAAGAGATAAAATTAGAACTGGCTGAAATTCCTAAAGTATTCCATAACCTCTCTCCTGTTCGTCCGGATACCGGCGGTAAAATAACAGGTTCGCTGGGCTCACTGCAAGCCGGCAAGAAGGCGGGTTTTTTAGGCATCACGATGGACCCTTTCAATGAGCACGAGAAATTCGGGCTGGACAAGAATATTAAGGGAGTGAAAATCCTGACCGTCTCACCGGCATCAGCCGCCCAAAAAGGCGGACTGAAAGGTAATGATATCGTCATATCTTATGACGGGAATCTGTTTTCAGGCGATGACAAGACATATCGTGGAAAATTCGCCGATTATATTAAGGAAAAAGGAAGCGGAGAGGTTGTTGTCTTAAAGGTTATCCGTTTAATAAATAATGCACTATTAACCCGTCCGCCTGAGACCGGGCAAATGCCTATAGAAGCCGATAAGATAATGGATATAGTCAAAGACCTTAAAATAGATGAAAGCGTTTCTGTTTCAGCAACGAGAGAAATAAAAGAACTGGAACTGAAGATAACATTGGGGACAAGGTCAATGTCGCCGGAGAAGGAGGAGATAGAACCGGAGCCAAATGATAAGATATATCCGGAATTGGTGGACTATACTACACCGATTGAGACCCTCGCCCGGAAGATTATGGATGAAGTGAATATCCGTGATAAATATGACGACCTCATAAAACGATTTACTGATGACGAGAAAAAGGATGATGGATTCCGTCTCAGGTCTCTTCGTTATATGCACCGTGACCCCTTCAAGATTCAAAAGGTTTGCGATGATTTTATCACTAACCTCTACGTCGGAGAAATACCCCAATATTATAATATGTCCCTTTTTGGCCAGACGCTGAACACTATAATCTCTAAACTTGATGAAAATATTGAGTCCAGTGTTTCGCCAGCAGTGCTAAAGACTGGTGTCTCACTGGAGGAGCATTGCAAACAGATAGAAGACCTCCTGCAATTAGCAGATAGATATAGAAAATCCGCATTTGCAGGTCTGACCGAAGATGATTTTACTTTCCTGCAGGAGAATCTTATCGCTTTCACCGACAGATGGGTGCGGGACTTTCATTTCTCTGACCCTGATGAGATTAAGACACGCAATGAAATAGATAAAAGAGTGCTTCAACTCTGTAGTTATATTAACTATGAGAAACTCTTTTCATCCGCCAGAATTCTTGTGTCTATTCTTTCGCCGGATTATCTCGCGGGACTCAAGAATGATATAGAAACCCAGGCAAAGGATAAAGAAGGCATAATTCTTACCAAAGACACCCCTTTCGGCAAGGTTATCATCAGTGGCAAGGGCAACTCAATCTATAGAGACAAGTCAGCCGTGGTCATTGACCTTGAGGGTGATGATGTCTACGCTAATGAATTGGGTGGCTCGCTTCTGCCTGACAGATTCGCTACGCTCACTACAAGCCAGCCCTTCTCTATTATCATAGATTTTGCAGGTAATGACCGCTATTCTTCTTATGCAGACGGTTCTCAAGGATGTGGAATTATGGGAGTAGGGATTCTCTGTGATGTTGCTGGTGACGATATTTATATCGCCCAGAAATGGGCACAGGGAAGCGGTCTTCTTGGAATAGGCATTTTAGTGGATGCAGAAGGAAAGGACTCTTATAAAGGGCAGGAATTCGTCCAGGGTGCCGGACTTTTTGGCATCGGGATTCTCATTGATTTATCTGACAATGATTTGTATCAGGCAAATAAATACTCACAGGGCTTTGCTGGTCCAAAGGCAGTTGGACTTTTGATGGATACCTCTGGAGATGACTCGTATTTTGCCAGCGGGAGATACCCGAGTGGATACGGTGATGTCGGCACATTTGACGGCTGGAGTCAGGGATGCGGGACAGGTATCAGATGTTATGCGGACTGGTCTATGAGCCGCTCGGGCGGTATCGGTATCCTTCTTGATGGCAGTGGTGCTGATAATTATGAGGCAGGCACCTTTTCGCAGGGAGGCGGTTATTTCTTCGGATGGGGAATGCTTGTGGATAGCGGTAATAATGATGATAGATATTTAGGCACCAGATATGCTCAAGGGTTTGCAGCGCACTCGGCTATCGGATATTTTCTGGACGAAGGCGGTAACGATATTTATCGCACCCAGTGGGCTGTCATAAGCGGACTCTCCTGGGACCTGACCGCGGTTGTCTTTATAGATAAAGAAGGCGATGATGTCTATGAAGGCAAGGACTTTTCATTAGGTGCCACTGCCCATAATGGATTCTGCATCTTTATGGACCTCGCCGGCAAAGATACCTACAAATATGAGGTAGCAAGGGCTGGTCCAAATACCTATCACGGCGGATACTCGCTCTCTATATTCCTTGACCTCGGCGAAGAGGAGGATATTTACACCAAGCGCTCTAATAATATTATAGAAACGAATAAAGAATACTCTATCTTCATTGATACGAATAAAACGGTGGAAAATTTACTGATGAATGACGGATGGAAGATACTCTTGAAGAATAATATAAAAGAGGAAGCGGAGAAGAAGTAACATACCATATAGTCAAATTATGGAGATAAGGTCATCGTATAAGACGAAAAGAAAAGCCACACTAAAAAAGAAGTTGTCTGCTGTTAAATACACATCTAAAAAAGAGCACATTGGACTATTTGACCTTGAAGAAGAGAACGGCGTTGCCGAAACACCTGTCACCTATCAAAAGATAAAGCAAGAAGCATTCCTTGATATGGAAGAAATCGGTAAGGTTGTTGATATTGAGAAGAACAAATCTACATTCGGCAGTGATTTAACCTTTATTGAATACCGTGAATGGGAACGAACCAAGCATGTTCATAGATTGCATCCTTATTTGGGTAAATTCATACCGCAACTGGTGGAACTTTTCCTGAAGAAATTCTTTAAGAAAGGCGACACTGTCTTAGACCCGTTTTGTGGTTCTGGCACAACACTTATTGAAGCCAATACCCTGGGGATGAACGCGGTCGGTATAGAACTCTCAGAATTCAATGTATTGATAGAGAAAATCAAGACCAGCAAGTATAATATACCAGAAGCAGAAAAGGAGATTTTAGACGCCTTAAAACGGACTCATAGTTTCAGTCAATATTATTCTTCCAATAATCATAAACTCTTTGACACCCTTTCTTGTCTCACAACTAATAGCGAATACCTGAATAAATGGTTTGCACCGCGTAGTTTGCAGGAAATTCTTTTCTATAGAAGTATTATTCCTGAGTATAATAATCAGGATGTTTTAAAGGTGATTCTCAGCCGTGCGGCGCGTTCGGCTCGTCTCATCTCTCATTATAACCTGGCTCGACCAAAGGAACCCCTAAGAGGAAAATATTGGTGTATCAAACACAAGCGAACCTGCGAGCCGATTCAAGAAGCATTCAAGTTTATTAACCGTTATAGTTATGATACTATAAAAAGAATAAAGGAATTTGATAAAATCAGAACTAATGCCTTTATAAGAACTTATCAGGGAAATAGTCGTACCATTAAACTAAATTCTAATCTAGAAATTGACGGTATTTTTACTTCACCGCCCTATGTTGGGATGATTGATTATCACGAACAGCATAAATATGCTGTTCGTGATAATC
>JASEHY010000101.1 GCA_030018555.1 Planctomycetota bacterium | reverse complement strand
ATTCTGGGGATACCATACTCTCTATACCAAAAAGGGCATCCCCCCCCCCGATGTAACATCGGGGGAAAGACGCCCTTACACAGAAACTAACAGGGTTGGCAGTTCATCCAGCACATAACTTATGTGCTGGACTAAGATTAGCCGGGTTATTAGTCAGCCACGCTCCACATCCTGCCACCTTTGCCAGTTATACCGGCTGGATTTGCACCGGGCCACCTACAAACATTCGTGCTGGCATCTCCCGCATTGGCGGTAAACCATTTGTTAGCATTACCACCTGTGTCGGTCTTGTAAACAGTTCCCTCCTGATTAACGATGAAACTGTTATCACCACTTGAACCCCAAGCATCAGGTGCCGCCATAAAACCAAAGTTGCTGGAGTGGGCAGCGGCCACTGCATTTGTACCGACAGTATTTACCTTATAAGAGTCGGTACCTGCTGCGTCAGAAAACAACATCGCCCTGAACCAATAGCCGGATTTTGCACTAGTAACAACAGCTGCCCAGTTTTCTATTGTAGGCACTCCGAATGTTGCCGTTGATTGGTCCATGGTTGCGCAGGCAGCGTCTGCCCTTGCCAGGTCAATGGCTATCAATGCCATCTTGGAAGCGCCATCTGCCTTGTACATTCGGTGCAAACAGGAGACATCATATGTCCAATAGTCTTTTCTGCCATTACCATCATTGTCACCTTGATACCAGGTGGCTTCTGATGTAACGAACAGTTTCAGTGAGGCAGCAGCAGAGCCCTCATTGGCAGACTTTTTACTACCTACCAGGTTAGGGATAGCAATAGCAGCAATAATAGCGATAATTGCTATTACTATCATCAGTTCAATCAAGGTAAAACCTTCTTTACGCCACATAAAATCTCCTTTTTATCTGTTTCTAAGATAAACACGAGTTATACGAATAAATTGTACGAATATTAAGTGTTTTATTCGTGCTGATTCGTGGCGCCTCTGGCGCCATTCGTGTCTATTTTACTACTCTAATATTCCTTCATCTACGATTTCTATCGTCAACTATCACCTCCCTTCCTTAATAGAAAGCCGTAAATTACGAACTATTAAAGTGGTTCTTTAACTAAATACAAGCAATTCTTATACCAGATTTTGTTTATTCTGTCAATAATAAACCTAATTTTTATATATAGTATAACTCATTGGTTTTATTAGGGTTATCACGAAATCAGGGGTAAGGTAATAAATATTCTTCAATCTGTTATTAATAATATTAGATGATGAAGTAACAAATTTTGTCAGATAATGACAATTTTCTGCTCTGTTGTCAACATAGTGAGATTGTTGAAAAAGTCCTAAAAACTGTCACCCTGAACCTTGCCCTGAAACAAGTTCAGGGTCTGCGATTTCAGGGTCTAATGAGATTCTGAACCAAGTTCAGAATGACACTCTGGGTAACCAGGAATAATAGGCAAAAAGGGTTTTTCAACAACCTCATAGTATAAAAGTTTAAGAAATGACTAACTTTTAGATTGTCTGTCTTTGTAACCTTTAGGAGATATTCAAGTTGCATTATGCATCCGGGACAATTTGTTATGATATATCTCCGTCCTGCCTGGAATTGGTTAATAGATTTCAGCCGGTACTGCCCTATCTGGTGGGACAAATC
Source organism: Planctomycetota bacterium (assembly GCA_030018555.1). Classification (GTDB taxonomy): domain Bacteria; phylum Planctomycetota; class MHYJ01; order JACQXL01; family JACQXL01; genus Yes70-35. The sequence goes on along the minus strand of JASEHY010000101.1, from coordinate 3,886 downwards.
AGGGTATTTGAAGGTAAATAACCCGCCTCCACCACAGCATATATCTTCTATCTGGGTGTATTGTGTTCCTGCCTTCAGGAATGCCATTATAATGTCAGGGGCTCGTGTGCCATCAGAATGGCAGGGTTTATGATAAATCGTGTTCACCCCGTTAGAGATGTTTTTACTCTCATTAGAAGAGTTTGATATCTGTCCTTTTGCTAATGTATAATTGGAGTTTATTCCAGAATGACGGTCGCCTGAAGGCGACCTATCTCTAACGGGGTTTATAGATGTCTTTCCGCCTGGTGATAACTTTGTAACACTATCTAAAAATTCTACCGCATCAATTACTTTAACTGCTGGGTCAATATTTTCTGCTTGTAGTGATCCCTTATCCCTATCCCTACGGGATCCTGTAAGGACGGGATTTGTCCTTATCCCTCTGTCCCGATGTCCATCGGGAGAAGGACAGGATGGTGGAACCATAAGGACAGGTAAACTCAGCGAATCTGATAGCATCCGATTGCACGAAGGACAGACAGTGATTACAGTCCTATATTTCAGGCATTCTCTATTCTTTCTCATCAATCGTCTGGCAGTCTGCTCGTCGCCAGATAATAACACCGGCATTCCACAACATACCTGTTGGGGTGGTATCTCATAAGGAATATTAAGGTCTTCTAAGATAGAAACCAGCGATTTAATAATATCAGGATAGAAATAATTTGTAGCGCATCCGATAAAGATGCCAACCGCCTCCCCCACCTTTGTTCTGCCCTGCCGGGATGGGAGGGACGGTTTATGGCATCTACCCCACCTGAGTCCGCCTTGGGCGGACGAAGCGGAAGTAGTCTGTCCGCCGAAGGCGTCGCCCGCCCGCTTCGCCGTAGCGAAGGCGAGGCGAGAAGGCGAACCTCGCCCTAATGGCGGGGCTCTGCCTTTGGCATGACCTCTGGCACCGATAATTTCTAATGCAGATTGAGGAGCAATCTCAGGTATCTGTTGCAGAAGATTAGCAAAATATAAGGGAGGATGTCTATTCGCAATTCGTCCCGCCCAGGCGGGACAATTCGCAATTCGCAAAGGTCTGACCCAAGACCCAAGACGTAGAACAAGATTATAGAACCACCGCTTCGGCAATACCCATCTGAAGGCAAAAGAGAGGAGCGCAGGTAACCCTCTCTCCTTTGCTAACTTTACTCTTTCATACTTGAAGATTTCCCCTGTCTTGACCCGAGAAGGACAGTTGTTCTCACATCGTAGGCATAACAGACAGGTATTTATTATTCTCTCAAAAATCCGGTATTTATTTTTGAGTGATTGGTCTGCCTGAAGGAGTGATAATCTGCCTCGTGCTACAAACTTCTCGTCTTTTAAGGCGGAGAAAATCGGGCAGACCGTGCGACACTGACCACACTTGGCACAACGTTCTATCTCGCTGGATAATGAATTAACTACACCCATACATCATATTGGCTAAAGATTTTATCTGGATTTAGTATATTTTTCGGGTCAAAGAGTTGTTTTATCGCCCTGAATAACTCTATCTCATCTCTCCCCCACTCCAGCGGTAAATACTTTGCTTTGGTCATTCCGATACCATGTTCGCCTGAAAGAGTTCCACCTAATTTTATGGTCTTAGTAAATAATTTATCCAGAACCCCGGCAAGGCGGGCTTCCTGCTCTTTACTTGTCCCGAAGGCTCGGTCCGATGGGTTTGAAACAAGGAAGTTAATGTGTAGATTACCATCACCGAGATGCCCGAATACTGCCACAGGGATGCCCGAAGAAGCACCTATTTCATTAAGATAAGAGAGAATCGGCTTGATAGCGTGACGAGGAACACATATATCCTCGCTAATTTTCTGGGTCGTGATTGAATACAAGGCGGCTGAGATTGCCTTACGCACAGACCAGAGATACTTTGCCTCTTCCTTATTCACTGCCCTCTTCAGGGTAATCGGTTGAATGCCTTCCAGAAGTTTGCAGGACTGGGTTGCCTGATTATTCACATCCTCAGGTTGCCCATCAAATTCTACCAGAATCATTGCCTGTGAAGTTGGTGGTATCTTAAGGTCAGGGCGATATTTATTGACCGCCATCAAGCAAGCCCTGTCCATAAACTCTAATGAACGTGGGAGGATTCCTTTTTCCAATAACAGGACACCGAATTCTATTGCCTTATCCGGAGTATCAAAAAATGCCGAGATAGTGGATTCAGCAGTCGGTTTAGGAATAAGCCGAAGTATAATTCTGGTAAAAATCCCCAATGTCCCTTCTGACCCGACCATCAACCGTGTCAAATCATAACCTGACACCTTTTTCAATGTCCCTCCTCCGGTATTGATAATTCTACCATCAGAAAGAACGACTTCTAATCCTAAGACATAATCTCTGGTTGTGCCGTATTTGATGCATCGTAACCCGCCGGCGCCCGTAGCGACATTACCACCTATCGTGCAAAAATCAGCGCTGGCAGGGTCTGGCGGATAAAAGAGATTATATTTCTCTACCTCCTTCTGGAAGTCAGTTACAACCACGCCCGGCTCAACTACCGCAGTTAGGTCAACAGGACTTATCTCAACGATGCGATTCATCAATGAAGTATCAAGCAATATCCCACCCTTAACAGGCACAGCAGACCCAGTTACTGACGAACCGGCACCTCTGGTATAGACCGGAACCTTTTCTGTATATGCAATCTTTAATATTTCCGATACTTCTTTTGTAGTAATTATCTTTACGACAACATCAGGTAGATATTTGATACGAGAGGCGTCATAAGAAGAAACGATTCGGTCTTCTATTGCATCAGATACCCGACTCGCATCCACTATTCGGCGGAGACGATTATAAACCACAGATTTCACAGATTAAGCCCTTCCTATCTTCGCCATTCGCTATTCGCCCTTATCACATCAAGCATCTGTTGGTGAATATATTTATTACTCGCGAGTATTTCTGTGTTCGTAAAAGGGGAATATGGGTTACCCTTAAAATCAGTTATTTTCCCGCCGGCTTCGGTCAGAATCAGAGCCCCTGCGGCGGTATCCCAGGGTTTAAGTTCCCTTTCCCAGAATCCGTCAAGACGTCCGGCTGCGAGATAGCATAAATCAAGGGCAGCAGAACCAGCCCGCCGAATCGCCTGCGACCTCAAACAAAACCTCTCAAAATTAGTAAAGTTGTCCTCAGGACTCTCACGAATAATATAAGGAAAGCCGGTAGCAAGTAAACTCTTTGATAATAACATCGTTTTTGATACTCTCAATCTATTACCTTCTTGGCAGGTATGGGGTCTGCGAACTCCAAACTCCGAACTCCATAGATATGCACCTTTGCCTCTGGTAGCATAAAACAACTCATTTCTATTCGGGTCATAAACAACACCTAAAATAATATTATTATTTTGAGATAGTGCGACAGAGACGCAATAAAATGGAAACCGGTGAGCGTAGTTTGTAGTGCCGTCTAAAGGGTCAATTATCCAGGTATTGGCGGATAGCGGATAGCGAATTGTCCCGCCTGGGCGGGACGAATTGCTCTGGTTGCAGTATTGCTCTTCAGAAATTATCTTATGTTCAGGAAACTTTTTACTGATAGCGGAAATAATTATCTCTTCAGACAGGTGGTCTGCTCTGGTCACGAGGTCTATTCTGGTTGATTTGGTTCTGAAACGGCGGAAAGCGGGTTGCAGATTATTGATTAAACGCCCTGCCTTACGGGCAATCCTGATGGCAAACTCTAAAACAGAATCTCTCATTTATCTTTTCAGGGTGTCCAAAAAGTCCCATCCTTGTCACCCTGTCCCGAAAGCATTCGGGACAGCATGACACCTATGACCCGGATTATTCACAAAAAAAGTAGCGGATTGCCGTAAAACCCTTATATTATAAGGGTTTTACGG
>JASEHY010000100.1:2022-5600 GCA_030018555.1 Planctomycetota bacterium | reverse complement strand
TTTTGCTTTCTTGAAGTCTTCAAAATCATTGATGTCGCTAAGTTGTATCTCTTTGTAGCGAGTAAAGGTGCGGGCAACGATGTCGCATTTTTCTTTTATTTTTTCAGTGTCGTTGTCAAAGTCAAGCTTTCCTTCAAAAGCCCTCTTCAGTTCTGTTTCAGTAGCAAAGCCAATCAAGGTATTGCCTGCACGGATGTTAAAGTCAACGTCGGGCAATGGTTCCAGTCCCATGTTTGGCTTGTTGTAATCAGCCTCTACCATGGCCACCAGTTTCAGGAACAGTCGCAGTTTGGCAATCTCAACTGCCTCGTTCATTATGTCCACGCCATAGAGGTTGCGGAGGATAATGCTTTTGTAGATAAAATAATCACGATTCGGATGGATTGATGTGTTATCAACATCAGACAATACCTGTTCAAAAAAAGAATGCTTTCCGGGGTGTTCCTGAACAAACTCATCCATGCGCTGGAGACATTCATCGTAAAGCGGTTTAAGAATTTCCATGGCAGCAAATAAAAATGCCCCTGATCCGCAGGTCGGGTCAAGGATAGTTATGCCTTGTCTCGGTTCAATAGCTGAGTTTTTGAGATCCCGGCTGCGTCCGGCAATGGCAATATAAAAGTGCTGGATTAATTTAGGATCAGAAGTATTTGCAATAACATCCTGCGCAAGTTGGCAGATGTTCAGATTATAGGTAATGAAATCGTTGATATGGGTGACTGTCCCGTTTTCAATCTTTTGCCTGACATCGGCATAGCGTTTCCTGCGATAAATAACTTCGCGCCATATCTCAGTTGGCAGTGCCACCTCTGAAGGTGCAGGCCTGTTCCAGCACCTGCGTTTCTCCACCAGGTCCGGCTGGTTGGGGTCAAGCCCCTCTTTGACATCTTCTGGCAGGTCGGCCCACATATCATTAGTATTGATACCAAGCTTCACGGCATCGTAGATGTATCGGTCACCGCTTTCTTTCACCATTGTCCACAGCCAGCTATCTGGGTTGAATGCCTTATTGTAATTCCGCTGAGTCTCATCAAACAGGAAAGGGATAATGCAGTTCTTGCTGATATATTGAGTAATGTCCTCTTTGGTATAGTAGGCTCCCATTTGCGCCCGGTCATTGATGTATTTTTCAAAGATGTAGCCGATGACATCCGGATTGATCTCATTGCCTGCAGTTTCAGGTCTCACGTCAAGGTGCCAGTTCCACTCGTCAAAGAAATTGAAGATATGCTCAAAGGCAGCATCATCAATCTGGATTTTGGGATATTCCGCTTCCAGCCTGTGCGTATCAAACAGGCCGCCGTTCAAATAGGGAATATTGCCGATGATCTTTTTCAGTTCCTTAGAATGATTGGGTGAACCAAGCCCATCATGAAATAGGGTCTTGAGAAAATCATAATAGAACTTAAAGAACTTGTCCTTCCCCTTTTCTGCCTGAACCTCCTTTAGTTTAGTACGCAAGTAGTTTTCGTCATTATTCAGAAACCGCCTTCTCTGGATAAAGTAGCAGAACATCAACCGGTTAAGCATCAGGGATGCGTACCAGTCGCGGGCGATATTATCCTCAATACCTTTAAGGAATTTAAGGAAGCGCGTATGTTCTTTTTTGAAGACATCATAGAACTTCCTTGTGACTTTTTCTGCATTTACCCCGAAGTTTTCTTTTAAACGGTGTGTTACATCAACTATGGTGAGCTTATCAGTTTCGTCAATAGTAAAGAACACGCCGCTAAGGCGTTGATACAGCAGTTCCGGCTCCTGATGCCGGTACCACGTGACTTGTTTTATCCTCTGCGGTTTTCCATATTCACGGATAACCAATTGCCAGACCTGTGTGGTTTTATCCCTGTCAATAAAAATGATCAGGTGCTCAAAATAAAGTCTTGATATTTCTGTATGAATCTTCTTACGGATATTGGAGTCGGATATTTTACCCTCTTCATCAGGGTTACATACAAAGATTCTAAAGCCCTCTTTGTGGGCTACGGCCTTTAATAAAAAGGTCTTGTCGCCCGCCTTTTTGGGGAGATCTTCATTCAGGTAATCCCAGCCCAACTCATTGAAGAGTGTGGTAAAGTCAAATGCCTGTATGAATTTCTTGAAAGCCGCTTTATCCAGTGCATTCATGGTTTATTCTGTCCTTCTGATGCCCCCCTAATACCCATTGAACAGATGATTTGAGAGGCGTCCAACTTTATGCTGGAATCGTCATCAATATTGCATAACCGCCCTTCGGTGCGAAGTCCCATTACCAGTTGTGCCAGATCTTCATCAGCGATACCCATTCGCAGGCGCCTGTTCAGTAAATCTTTAGCGAGCTCCCTGAGAGGGTATTTATAAATATCGTCAATGGCCCTTTTCACATCTTCACTGACAAACAATGTTCCTTTGTATTCTTCATAATGGCGTATGAGTCTCATATAGGTTTTGTAACGCGCGCCGGACTTTTTGCCCAACTGCCCGCCTGTGCTTTTTTCTTCCTTATTGCTTAGCTCAACTGCCTTTTCAACCATGCTGTGATGCTCTTCCATTCTGTCAATCACCGGTGTATCGTAATCACATTCCAATGTCTTCAATATTCGTGACTGGCTTCTTGAGATAACCCTTCCGTCTTTGCTCATCCAGCTTAATACATCCACATCGTGAGCGGTCTTGTGATAGCATATAACGCCTTCACCTTCCACCATTTCATTTGGACGGGCCTTAGTTGAGTAGATTACATTGGGTAAGGCAGGGATAATCTTTTTTAATTCCGACCTTGCCTTGCATGCCTGATTCCAGATTTCATAAGCCGTTGAGGTGAGGTCTACCTCATTATCTTCCTCATCATCCAGTATTCCGGTTTTTTCGTTGTACAGGTCTTCAATATTAACCGGGTCGCCGTCAAAAAATACCTCGTCTGCACCAACAACCTCTGCATTCTCTTTGATTCGTTTTGCAAGCCTCTTCCTAAGATTAATAATATTGTCCAGACCCTCTGCAGGAAGGAATGAATAGCATATTATTTTAGGATTTCTCTGCCCGATTCTGTCCACCCTGCCCGCACGTTGAATAAGGCGGATCAATGCCCAGGGTAAATCAAAATTGACAACGATGTGAGCGTCCTGAAGGTTTTGTCCCTCACTGAGGACATCGGTTGAAATCAATATCCTGAGTTCATCTACACTACCCTCAATTTTATTGCTTACAGGGCTGAAACGATGGGCATATTCTGTCGGATTTTCTACATCACCGGTTACACAGGCGGCGTCTTTTGTCTTTCTGCGATTCAATTCCCTTTGAAGATATAAGGCCGTGTCGGCAAACTGTGTAAAGATTAATACCTTTTCTGTTTTATGTTTTTCCCTGAAAAGTTCTTCAAGGGCATTGATCTTCTTGTCATCATTGGCATCCCATTTTTCACCGACCTTCAAGACCTGGAGGATAATGCTGCAATCGGATTCCAGATAAGATTTAAGGGTTGTCTTAAAATAGTCTGAAGCGATCCACTTTATCTTGTTGTCATTCCTCAGGATCGCATAAATCTTCTCGGCCTCTTTCAGGTATTTTGCATGGTCTGTCTTAATGGTTGTAATCCC
>JASEHY010000100.1:0-2012 GCA_030018555.1 Planctomycetota bacterium | reverse complement strand
GGCGTCGGTGTCGTTTTCTTCTAGGAACTCATCCATTATTTCATTTTCCTGACGACCGACAGGAAGGTGGAGGCCATTATTGATCGCGTAAAGGAAGACGTAATTCCTGATGGCGTGACGCGCAAGAGAAAGCAGGAAAGAATAACCGCTGCTTTCAAGCCGCTTGAACAGATTTGTGCGGCAAAATCCCATTAACCGTTTTCCGGCCTTTGAAAGATTGATCAGCATTGTTTGTTCAGCATTACCGGCTGATACTGATTTTTTCTCATCAATAAAATTACCTAAACCGTAGCGCGGCAAATGCAGTTCATTGATTAAAACCACAACCTTTTCAGAATATAATTGTGCATAAACATCCTGCGTATCATCAGGGTCAAAATCATATTCAATCTTTTTGGGGAACCTGTTGGGGAAATAGAATCTGTCGCCATTCGGAAAGGTGAGATAATGTTGTTTTTTATCATCATCATATATGGCGTAATTGCTCTTAATAAATGTCCTGGTCCTGCGAACCATGTAGAGTTTTAACAGTTCACGCCAGTCATCGGTAAATTCGCTTTTCTCAAATGCCATGATACTATTTGGAGAATATTGATATTTGGCAACAAACTCAATAGGCCCGCCTATTGATTGGATAAACCGTTCAGGCGAAATTCCGAGGTCCTGATCTTCCGGGATAAACAATCTTAGTTGGTTAGAAATATCATAATATGTTTTATTGTAGGGGGTTGCGGTAAGAAGAATAATCTTACACTCGTTCCTTTCCAGATAATCCCTGAGAATGCTATATCGTTTTCCCTCTCGGTTTCTCAGGTTATGGCTTTCATCAATAACTACAACGCGATAACGTCTTTCTTCCAGAAAACTCTCATTGAGAAGGGAGATACTCATAACCTTACCCCGTATCTGGTATTTATGCAGATAGTCCTCCCACATCTCAACAAGATTCTTGGGGCAGATGACCAGTGTTTCCAGATAGAAAGTCTCTTCAAAGACCTTGGCCAGTGCGCAGGCCGTAATGGTCTTGCCAAGCCCCACCACATCGCCAATCAGAACACCACCACGTTTATCAAGATGTCTGGCGGCAAGCAGAACAGCATTAGTTTGGAAAGACAACAGTTCGTTTGAGAATTGCTTCGGTATGAAATAATTGTTTAGTCCGAGCTGTGCCTCTTCTGACAGGTAATAGGCAATCTTAAGATAAATGTAATACGGCTTAATCCGCTTTTCTCCGGCCCAGCTTTCTTCGATAATCTGGGCGAGTTCATCAGAAATATCAAGGCAATATCTGTCATTCCAGCGGTCTTCAAACCATTTGGAGAGTTTTACAGCCGCATCCTGCTCAACGACGTCCAGATTCAACTCGCCTTGCTGTGCCAATCCGGCAAGCGTCAGGTTGCTGCTGCCAAGATACCCGATGATGGGGGTAAAATTATCCTGCCTGAAGAGGAGATAAAGTTTGGCGTGTAATGTATGACGCAGGAATAATTTGACTATTACCTTTTTGGATTTCAGTTGCCTTGAGAGGTTTCTAAGACCAGCCTCGTCCTCGTTGGTTGGTGTCCCAAACATTAACTGGTTTCTGAATTCAGTTGCCAGTTTCTTTTTCAATGCCGAGGCGGTTCCGGCATCCATTATCCCTGTTTCCTTCTTTGACAGGAATTCCTTCAGTAAATCCTCTGACGGCCTCTGCATCCCGATTAACAGCCGGCAGCAATTATCTTCAGTACCCTCGTATCTTTCCATGAGACCGGAAAGATGCTTCCATCCGCGCAGATTAAAATACCCGACACAGAAATCTGCCTTATAAGATATTTCAATGGTTTTCTTAAGACCGTCTAACAGGTAATTTTCTATATTGTCAAATATGTTGGGCATATGTCTTGGATCGCCTTAAATATTAAAGACTTTCAGGCAAAATAGCAATGTTTTGCAGAACACAATTTTAACGCCAGATTGCCCGCCGCTGATTTTGTCCGTTGGCCCGGTGAATCTATTCATTTCTCACTGTC